>CAYOHG010000007.1:303-20156 GCA_964403685.1 uncultured Planctomycetales bacterium | reverse complement strand
GACCAGTGCCCGGACGATCCGAACAAGACCGAACCGGGCGAGTGCGGCTGCGGGGTCGCCGATGACGACAGCGACGGCGACGGCACGCTCGACTGCAACGATGGCTGCCCCGACGACGCCAACAAGACCGAACCCGGCGCGTGCGGTTGCGGCGTGCCCGACACCGACACGGACGGCGACGGCACCCCGGATTGCAACGATGGCTGTCCCGACGACGCCGCCAAGACCGATCCGGGCATCTGCGGCTGCGGCGTAGCGGACACGGACACCGATGGCGACGGAACGGCCGACTGCGAGGACGGCTGCCCGGCTGACGCCAACAAGACCGATCCAGGAACGTGCGGCTGCGGCGTGGCGGACGTCGACACCGACGGCGATGGCACGCTGGATTGCAACGACCAGTGCCCGAACGATCCGAACAAGACGGAACCCGGGCAGTGCGGTTGCGGCAACTCCGATTCCTCCGACCTCGACGGCGACGGGACCGCCGACTGCAACGACGGCTGCCCGCTCGATGCCAACAAGACCGAGCCAGGCGACTGCGGCTGCGGCTTCGAGGACGTCGACACCGACGGTGATGGCACCGCCGACTGCGACGACGGCTGCATCGACGACCCGGCCAAGACCGAGCCCGGCGACTGCGGCTGCGGCAACGCCGAAACCGACAGCGACGGTGACGGCACGCCCGACTGCAACGATGAGTGCCCGAATGACGCCAACAAGACCGAGCCGGGCGATTGTGGCTGCGGCACCAGCGACGTCGACAGTGACGGCGATGGCACGCCCAACTGCGAGGACGGCTGCCCGAACGACGACAACAAGACCGAGCCGGGTGAGTGCGGCTGCGGTGTTGCGGACGGCGATTCGGACGGCGACGGCACGCCCAACTGCGACGACGGCTGCCCGAATGACGCCAACAAGACCGAGCCAGGCGACTGCGGCTGCGGCGTCGCGGATACGGACAGCGACAACGACGGCGTCGCGGACTGCAACGACCAGTGCGAAGGCTCCGACGACACGCTCGACGATGACGGCGACGGCATCCCCAACGGCTGCGACGATTCGGGCCAGGAGGCGCCGGCCGACAACCTCGGAGCGCTCGGGGTGCTGGGGGCGTTGCTCGGGCTGTTCCTGTGCGGCTTCGGCAGCTTCGCGGGTGTCGGGCTGTCGCTGGTCGGCCTGGTGGGCCTGAAGATCCTGTACCGCCCGCGGCGGTAACCCGGTCCCGGGCCGGCTGACTCAACCTGCGCGAGCAGCGTTGGGCCGGTTGATCCGGAAGTAGAGTTCAGGTTAAACGCGCGGCGGGCCCCAGCGGCCCGCCACGCTGTGTTGTTGAGTGTGTGTCGTCGTCCAGAGGCTGAAGACTCTGGCAACGGACGCGCGCCCTACTGGCGAAAAAATGACCTCATCGGCGACGGGCGGAGTCACAATCCTCGTCGCCCATGGGGCGAACGGTGGTTGCCCGGCGTTTCAACGCCTGGACGGGCAGGAGGTTCCCACTGCTCATACCTCGGCGGGCGATGGGGCGGCTCGGCCCGCTACTGGAAACTCCCCGCCGGAAACAGCTCGTCCATCGTCGCCAGATCCGCCGCGGTGATCTCGCGGTGGATCGCCCCGACGTTTTCATCGATCTGCTCGGGCCGCGTCGCGCCGACGATCACGCTCGAAACCGCTTGGCGCTTCAGCAGCCAGGCGATCGCGAGCTGCGCCAGCGAAAGGCCGGCGCGCTGCGCGATCGGACGCAGCTTCTCGGTGCGTTCCACAATCTCGCGCCCGTTGCGCTGCATGATCTCCTTGATGAACGTGTTCGAGTTGTCGGTCGCCAGCCGGCTGTCGGCGGGCACCTGACCGCCGGCGTACTTGCCCGTCAGCAGCCCCTGCTTGAGCGGGCTCCAGACCACCATGCCCAGGCCGTGCGCGTGACAGGCCGCCTGCACGCCGTTGGTCTCCACCCGCCGAGCGGCGAGGCTGTATTCGGGCTGATTGGAGACGGGCGCATCGGCGTTCAGCTCGCGGGCGATGCGGCAGGCCGCGGCGATCGGCTCGGCCGGCCACTCGCTCACGCCCCAGTAGAGGATTTTGCCGCGCCGCACGAGGTCGTCCATCGCGCGGACAATCTCGTAGAGCTCGACTTCGGGATCGAGACGATGACACTGGTACAGGTCGACGTAGTCGGTCCGCAGGCGGCGCAGCGAGTTGTCGATGCTCTCGTGAATGTGCTTGCGCGACAGGCCGCGGTCGTTCACGTTGTCGGACATCGGCCAGAACAGCTTGGTCGCCAGCACGATGTCCTGCCGTCGCCAGGTGCGCAGCTCGGGCCCGAGGAATTCCTCGGCGGCGCCTTTGCGGTAGATGTCGGCGGTGTCGATGAAGTTGATGCCGCGCTCGACGGCGCGGCGCAGCGTGGCGCGGGCGCGCTCGTCGTCGCCGGCCCCGTGGGTCAGCCAGTTGCCGAATCCGATCTCGGAGACCTTCACACCGGCCTTGCCCAGTCGTCGGTAGTTCATCGCCGCCCCTCGGTTGTGTGCCCAATCGGCGCCGCGGACTTCAGCCCCGCGCCGCAGGCACCACGGACCGAGGAGGATAGTCGCCAAGTGATATCGTGGCGCGGCGGGGCGTCACTCGATCTTCCACGTCTCCCCCGGCTTGAGCACCTTCACCTCCACGCCGGCGGGCCGGAACGCGGCGATATCGACCGAGATCGGCGGAAACGTGTTGTAGTGCATCGGAATCGCCACGCGCGGCTTGATGAACTCCGCCGCCCTGCTGGCCAGCTCGGGTCCCATGGTATAGCGGTCGCCACACGGGATCAGGGCGATGTCGGGCTTGTAGATCTCGCCGAGCAGCTTCATATCGCCAAACAGTCCGGTGTCGCCGCAGTGATAGACGGTCAGCGGGCGTGGCCGCGCGGGCCCTGCTTCGAGGTGCACGACGATGCCGGTGGGCTGGCCCATGTAGCGGCCGTTGATCGAGGAGGAGTGAAACGCCTGCGTGAACGCGACGTAGCCGAAGCCGGTGCGGATCTTGCCGCCGGGGTTGCCCGCCTCGCACTGGCCGAGTCCCTCGCGCGCCAGCGCCTCGCAGATTTCGAAAGCGGCATACAGCGTGGCGTGATTGGCGCGGCCGATGGCGACAGCGTCGCCGATATGGTCGGAATGTCCGTGCGTCACGCACAGGTGCTGCACCTTGATGTCGGCGGGTTTATGCCTAGCGACCGGGTTGCCCGTCAGGAACGGATCGAAGGCGATGCCGACGCCGGCGGATTCGAGCACAAAGCCGGAATGCCCCAGGTAGGTGAGCGTGCTGGACATGGTCAGTCTCCTGTCGCGCCGCGCGACCGCGCCGCGAGCGGGCGAGACCGCCGGGCGGCGGGGTCGGCCGCGGGCGCGTGCGCCATGGGTCAAGCCCCCGCAGTGTATCGCCGGTCGGCGGACGCAGCGCGACACGGCTCCGCCCATGGCCGCCTCATGCGGCCTGGTTCGATTGATGAGATGTCCCCCTGTTCCCTCCTCCCTGTTCCCTGTTCCCCACTCCCTGCTCCCTTTTCCCTTTTCCCCTGCTCCCTTGTTCCTTTTTTCCGTTGTTCCCCTTGCTCCCTACGCAATCACGGCGCCGGCCAGGCTGGCAGGTCGGCGACGGCCGAATCCTCGCCGCCGTCGAACTCGGGATTGAACGAGTGCACGTCGGCCGAGCCGCACTTGGGGCAGGCCGGCGCGACCGGCAATCGCGGCGGCAAACTGCTGTCCGGCCGCACCAGCGGCGGTACAAGCCGCAAGACGCACGCGCGGCAGAATAGGTACGGGTACACGGCGGGCGTGAATGAGCGGCCGCTTAGGGTGCGGGCGACCATGCGTGCTCCAAACATGTGCGCGGAGACCTGTGTCCCGCACAGCCCATAATAACTTGTTTATCAACAACTTACGTCTTGCGTTGGCGCAACTGGAGGGCGGGAAAGCACCCATGTTTCTGATCGTCGCCAGGCACGTCTTGACGCGCGGACGGTGGGCCCTTGACTCGCGAGCGGAACAGGTGTTTGATGCGGGCAATTGGGCCTTCAAAGCAAGCGAAGGTATTCGAAAAGGAAGATGTCGTGGCTACTCGAAGTACGACGCTGGATCGGCGTCTCCTGGAATCGGTGCTTTTCGTCGTCGTTAGTTCAATCGGGATGATCGGGGCAAGTGAAGCGCGAGCACAGGTCGCCTGCGACGAGCCGACGTGCCTCAGTTCTTGGACACGCAAGATGTGGGGATGTGTGGACGTCACGTGGGAAACGGGCCTCACTCCCGACCCGATATTCGGCTGTTCATGGACTTCCGCGAATGTCGGCCGCCATGTCCACCTGTGGAACCCCGATGGTACACATGACATCGACGCCGGACCGTTCAGCGATGCCGATGCACTGTGCAGCGCGGTCGGAGAGATGTCCACCGCGCAAGTAATCTCACGTGTCAGCACGTTTCTGCCCTATTGGTGTAACACCGAAATGTGCTCCCAAGCGCAGACCTGGAATCCCGCGATGGATCACTGGGAAGCGTGGTCCGCCATCACCACATATGACCCTTGGTGCGATCATTCAGAAGACGGTTCAGGGTACTGGTCCTACGGATGGACCTATGGGTATGCGTATGCTGAGTTCGGACTGAATTTCCTCGGATCGCCCGGTCCGCGGACGTCACAGTGGAGCGCAACCGCAGTGGCGACGGCTGAGTCCGACGGGATCACCGCAAACGGACCAAAGACAGTCGCGCGGCAAGCGATTTCCCTTGCGGAGCAGAACGCGGGTACGACGTCCTGGTGTGTGCTCATGTTAGCTGGCCCGTACTCTCGCGGGGTGTCGATGACGTTCGATCCCGTAAACGGCGTGTGGATTGGCCAGCTGCAGGAGAGCGGTGGACCCGGCGAATTTCACTTGGCGCTCCGCCAGTTCACGTTCATCGACTCGCAGATCGACGTGGATGGGAATGGCCGGTTCAACGGCATCGACCTAGCGGCGCTAGCTCAACATTTTGGCTCCAACGATCCAGAGATCCTTTGGCGCTGGGATTTCGACGGGAGTGGGATGATCGACGCTTCCGACCAGGCTCTCCTGGAATCACTTGTATTGGCGGGTCTTGATTCTGGGTTGCTTGGGGACCTGACTCGTGATGGGTTCGTCGATTGCAGTGACGCCGTCGGAATCGACGGCTACTTCGGGTATTCCCTCGATGAGCCAGAATACCGCATCGAACTCGATTCGAACCTGGACGGCGTTACAGACGCCGACGACCGGGAGGACGTGATTCAGATGATCGTCCTTGGCGACGTGACGGGGGACAAGGTTGTGGATCTGCTTGATCTGAGCGCGATCCTGGTCGCGTTCGGAAGCCAAGCCGGTCAGTCGGGCTACCTTCGGGCGGCCGACCTGAACCGCGACGGTGTCGTTGATCTTGTCGATCTGAGTGTCTGTACGACGAATATGGGACGCGGTTGTTAGCTCAGCGCTACGTGCTGCTCGAGTGGGATCAGTATCGCACCGACACCGGTGACAATGTGTGGGTGGCCGACAACCCGGATTTCGCCGGCTGGTGGGCCATGCAGTGGGACCAGAACGGCCAGGCGTCCAGCTACTTCTTCGACTTCGGCGTCGCGATCACGCCGTTGCAGTGGCAGCACGTCAAGTACTCGATTGACACCGTCGGCGGCCGCGCCACGCTGGACATCGACGGCGTGCAGTTCTCCAGCAATCAGCCGGACACGTCCATCGCCGGGCTGGCGTTTGAGATGGAGCCGACCGCGGCGAGCGGCGAGAACGGCCCGATCTACATCGACAACGTCATGATCCGCCAGTCCAACGTCGACCCGATCACGGGCTGCGCGATCGACCTGAACGGTGACGGCAAGTCTGACCTGATCGACCTGAGCATGCTGCTGACGAACTTCGGCTGTACGCCGGGATAGCCGCCCGGCCGAATCGATCCGCGCGATCGAGCAGCGCTGCGAACGCAAGGGAACCAGGCCGTGCGCCCAAGCCGGGCGACGCCTGGTTCCCTTGTTCCCCGTTCCCTTCTCCCTGTTCCCTTCTCCCTGTTCCCTCCTCCCTGTTCCTTGTTCCCTGTACTCCCCTGTTCCACGCTTCGCGGGGCCGCGGTTCCTGCTCTCCATCGCCCGAGCAGGGTTCCCGGCCTGCGCAACTTTCGCCCACTTCCGACGGGGCCGCCCGTTTGCGCTCCGATAGTCATCACAGGTTCCGCCGCGAGGCGTGAGCGACCTGGCTCCGCTTTCGAGTCGCCGGACGCGCGAGGGCAAGCAACCATGGCCAATTCGCCACGATCCGAACCCCGGCCGCTGTTAAGCGACGATGATCCGTGCCGCCGGGGCGTCCCGCTCAGTGCGCCGGCGGCACCGGCGGCGCGCGCCATAGCCACCCGGCGTCGTGGCATGACGCTCGCCTCAACCAGCGCCCTGCTGTTTGCGGGAATGCTGCTGGCGCAGGCCGCCCCGAGCTGCACGCCCACCAGCCTGCTCGACCCGGCCGGCGACGACAGCTTGAGCACCACCGACGAGAATCCGTACGGTGCCGCCGGCGGGCCGGCGTACTTCACCGCCGATGCGGCTGCCAGCGAAGACGGCCAGGCCGGCCGGACGTTGACCTCGACCGAGCTTCAGCAACTGCTGGCGAATTCCGACTCACACACGATCAACGTCATCATGCTGAACCCCGCCGACTCGGCCGGTCCGACTGGACCCGCGGGACCGGCCGGTCCGCCGGGGCCCAACGCCGCGCTGATCGGCGAAGTGCGCATGTGGGTCGGTGCGCCGGATCGCGTGCCCCCCGGCTGGCGCGTCTGCGACGGCTCGCTGCTGCCGCGGGCGGAGCATGCGGCGCTGTTCGAGCTGATCGGCACGCGTTATGGCGGCGGCGACGGGGTCAGCACCTTCGCCTTGCCGAACTTCCGCAATCGTTCGCCGATGGGCTCCATTGGCGTAAACTCCGCTGGTGAGCTGGTTACCGACGTGGAAGGCATGCAGCTCGCCGCCGGCGGCGAGGCCACCCACCAGCTCAAGCTGAGCGAATTGCCCGCGCACGACCACGAACTGCTGCATGCGCACGACATACCGGCGGTGATGTCGGGGACAATTGGCAACACGCATGTTCAACTGGCCGGCGCGGCCGGACCCACTACGACGATCTCGTCGCTGGGCGCCGACGTCTCGCGCACAACCTATGCCGGTTCTGGCGCTCCGCACAACACGGTGCATCCATACTTTGCGGTGCTGTACATCATCCACGTCGGGATTCCGCCGTCGCCCGCGCCCTGAAGCGTCCCGCACGGGCGGCGCCACAGCGCCGCGGCTCGTTACAATCCCCCCGTGCCCGCGCCGCCAGCTACTTCAACTTGGGCGCCCGCCGACGAGCCGCTGCTGCGCGTTCGCGATCTGTCGGTTCACTTTCAGCGCCGCGCTGCGTTCGGGCGGGCTGGCCCGCGGTTCGCGGCGGTCGATCGCGTCTCGCTGGAGATCGCAGCCGGCGAAGCGTTCGGGCTGGTCGGCGAGAGCGGCTCGGGCAAGAGCACGCTGGCACGCGCCATTCTGCGGCTGATCCCGGCCGACGCGGGTGAGATCTGGTTCGACGGACGCGAGCTTGGCCGCTGCTCGCCGGCCGCGCTGCGCGGGCTTCGTCGCCAGATGCAGATCGTGTTTCAGAATCCGACTGCCAGCCTGAATCCGCGGCTGCGAATCGAGACTATCGTCGGCGAATCCCTGGCGGTGCACGGAATCGGACGCTCGGCCGCCGACCGCCGCGATCGCGTCGTCACGGCGCTGCGCGAGGTGGGCGTGGGGCCGGATGCGCTGCGGCGATACCCGCACGAGTTCTCCGGCGGCCAGAAGCAGCGCATCGGCATCGCGCGGGCGCTGGTGCTGGAGCCGCGCTTCGTGGTGCTCGACGAGCCGGTGTCGGCGCTGGACGTGTCGGTCCGTGCGCAAATCCTGAACCTGCTGGCCGAGCTCCAGCGGCGTCACGGCCTGACGTACCTGTTCGTCACGCACGAGCTGGATCTGGTGCGTTATTTCTGCGAACGGACGGCCGTCCTGCAAAACGGGCGGATCGTGGAGATGGGACCGACACAGGGGCTGTTCGATGCACCGCGGCACGAATTCACGCGGCGCTTGCTGGCGGCCCGAGCGCCGCTCAGCCCTCCATGATGTCCTTGCTCTTCTCGGCCAGCAGCTCGTCGATCTTCTTGGAATACTGGTCGGTCAGCTTCTGAATCTGGTCCTGGCCTTTCTTGCGGTCGTCTTCGGAGAGCGTGCTGGCCTTCTCGGCGGTCTCGAGCGCCTTGTTGGCGTCTCGGCGGCAATTCCGCACGGCCACTTTCTGGGCTTCGGCCAGTTGCTTGACGCGGGCCACAAGCTGGTTGCGCCGCTCGGTGGACAGCGGCGGCACCGGCAGCCGGATCATCTTGCCGTCGTTCTGCGGGTTGATGCCGATGTCGCTGGTTTCGATCGCGCGGGCGATGTCCTTGAGGGTGGACGCGTCGTAGGGCTTGATCACGATGGTGTTGCCCTCGGCCACGCCGATGTTGGCAACTTCCTTGAGCGTCATGTTCGAGCCGTAAACCTCGACTTTGAGCCCTTCGACCAGGCCGGTGGACGCCCGCCCCGTGCGCACGCCGCGAAACTCGGTCTTCAGGAAGTCAATCGATTTCTGCATGAGCTGCTCTGTGGATTTGACGACCTGCTGAAGTGACATTTCGGTGTACTCCGGCGTGCCTGGTTGTCGGTTCCAAGCGAAGCTTATCGCTCGTCGGCAAGCGGCTCAAGCCGGCCCTTTTGCAGGGCGCGAGACGCTTATCAAACTCACACCCGCCGCGCACCGATACCACCAACGCAATAGTCTCGCTAACGCCTTATTGGACTGGCCGTTAACGGGATGCCCAGCAACCGGCGGCAGCGTGGGAGAACCAGCGTGAATACCGTCTTCGTCACGGGCGGGGAAGGCTTTACCGCGAAACACCTGATCGAACTGCTCCAGAGCAAAGGACATGACGTCGTGGCGGGCGTCCGCAACCGGGCCCGCAAGCTGAGTGTCGAGCGCAAGCACGGCAAGGCGCTGGTCTGCGACGTGAGCGACCCGATCAGCGTCGCCCGCGCAGTCGCCAGCGTCAAACCGGACGCGGTCGTGCACCTGGCGGGCTGCTCGCAACCGGCCCAGGCGAGCATCGAGCCGCTGGTCGCCTATCAGTCGATCATCGCGGCCTGCGCCAATGTGCTGGACGCCGTGCGACGCTATCGACCGCGTATCCGCGTGGTGTTGGCCAGCAGTTGCGACGTGTACGGTGCCGCCGGTAATTGCGGCCAACCGCTCAACGAGCAGGCCGCGACCGAGCCGATGACGCCGTTTGCCTCGCTGAAGCTCAACGCCGAGGCCCTGGCGCAGACCTTCTTCCGCAACTTCCACGTCAACGTGACGATCGCGCGGCCGTTCCACTACACGGGCGCGGGGCAGTCGGACGCGATGTTCTTCGCGGCGGTGGCGCACCGCATGGCGCGCTGGGATGCGGCCCTCCACGAGCCGCTGGCCATCCCCGACCTGGGCTGTCGGCGCGAGCTGCTGCACGTCGCGGATGTGGTTGACGCGTACTGGCGCCTGATCGAAAACGGCAAGCCCAACGAGTGCTACAACATCGCCGCCGGCCAGGCGTACACCGTCCGCGAGATTGTCGAGCGCATCCGCACCACGCTGGGCTGCCAGGCGACGATCGAAGAGCTGCCGACCGACTCGCAAGGCCGGGTGGAGTGCCTCTGCGGCGACGCCGGCAAGCTGCGCAGCGAGCTGGGCTGGAACCCCACGCATACACTCGACCAGGCGGTCGGCGATCTGTGCGGCAGCGTCGCCCGAACGCCCACGCACGCCGGCGTCTGACTGCGGCGTCCCGGGGGCTGCTGACAGACCGCCACCGGACTCGCGCGACCGGGATCAGGCCTGGTCCGTCGCAAGGCGGGCCGGGCCGTTTTCTTGTCGCAACCCACCGCGCCCAGGGCGTCGGATCACGGAAGGGTCAAGGGGACGCGGGTGCGGCCGCAGCGCGTTTTCGTCGCCGCCGAACGCCGGCGAATCCCTTACAAGCGGTGGGAGGACCGGCCCGCGATCCGGCGGCGTGGCCGGCCTGGACATTTTCCCGTCGCAGGCCTTTGCAAGTCTCCAGCCTGCCGGTATGGTACGGAACTCTGCCGCAAGTCCGGGGCGAGGCCCCGACCGGCGCGGCCAGGAAAGCTAACGCACACGCTGCGTGGGGTTTGCGATGGCACTGAAGCTTCGTCTCAAGCGCGTCGGCCGGACGCACCGAGCCGTCTTTCGCCTGAGCGCGATGGATGGGCGCTGCCCGCGCGACGGGCGCACCGTCGAGGAACTCGGACAGTACGACCCGGCCAACCGCGATCCTGCCAAGCAGGTCGCCTTTGATGCCGAGCGCGTGAAATTCTGGCTCGGACGGGGCGCCCAGCCGACCGAGACCGTTCGAAACCTACTCAAGAAGCAAGGTCTGCTGTAGCGGAAGGCGAATGCGCGCGACCAGGGCTGCACAACGCGATGAGGATCGACGTCATTACGCTGTTTCCGGAGGTCGTTCAGCCGTACGTCACGGCTAGCATCATCGGCCGCGCGCAGACATCCGGGCACGTCCGCATCCTCACCCACCAGCTTCGCGAATACTCAACCGATCCGCATCACAAGGTCGACGATCGTCCCTTCGGGGGCGGCCCGGGCATGGTGTTGGCCTGCCAGCCCGTGTGCGACGCGGTGAAAGCGGTCGAGGCCGCCGACCCCCTCCCGACTCATCGCATCCTGCTTACGCCGCAGGGTACGCCGTTCGATCAGACGATCGCGAACCGCCTGGCGCGGTTGCCGCGGTTGCTGCTGATCTGCGGTCACTACGAAGGCTACGACGAGCGCATTGCGGAGCTGCTGGAGCCGGAGGAAATCAGTTTGGGCGATTTCGTGCTCACCGGCGGTGAGATCGCCGCGTTGGCCGTGATCGACGCGGTTGTCCGCCTGCTGCCCGGGGCGCTGGGACACGAGTCCGGCGCCGCGGACGACTCGTTTGTGAGCGGACGTCTGGAATACCCCCAATACACGCGACCGCGGGAGTTCCGCGGCCGCAGCGTGCCGGACGTTCTGGTTTCCGGCAATCACGCGGAGATCGAGGCCTGGCGGGCGGCGCAGTCTGAGCTGCGCACGCAGCAGCGCCGGCCCGACCTGCTCGAGCCGAATGCACTCGCCGGCGACGGCGGCTGCCTGACGACCCTCTGCGGAGCGTCTTCGGCCTGGATTTGAATGGAAAGTGAGGCGCCGCCATGAAAAATCGCTTGCTCACCGCCGTCGACCGAAAATACGCCCGCGATAAGGCCCTCGATTTCCACGTCGGTGACGACGTTGTAGTCACGCTGCGGATCGTCGAAGGCAGCAAGGAGCGGCTTCAGGATTTCGGCGGCACCGTCATCGCCCGGCACGGCGTCGGCCTGGACGAGATGTTCACGGTCCGCCGGCTGGTCGGCGACGAGGGCGTCGAGCGCGTTTTCCCACTGCATTCGCCCAAGATCGTCGCGATCAAGACCAAGCGCCGGGGCCGGATCCGCCGCTGCAAGCTCTATTACCTGCGCGACCGCGTGGGCAAATCGCGCAAGCTCAAGGAGCGGCGCATCACCGCCGAACAGCGCGAGGCCGCCGCGGCCGCCCGTCGCACGAAGGCCGAAAAGATTGTCGAGGCCGAGCAGGCCGCGGCCGGCGCCAAGCACGGCGCACCGGTCGGCGCGACGAGCTGATGGCCGCCGGCGCCCGGGGCGCCGGTTCGACCGGCGGATGTCACAGACCCCATGAACGACCCGCGTCATCAGAGGGGGCTCGAAGGTGAGCGGCTGGCCGAGCGGCATCTCCGCCGCCTGGGGCTGACCTTTGTCACGCGGCGCTTCCGCACCAGCGCCGGCGAGCTTGATCTGGTCTTCCGCGAGAAGCAGACCATCGTCTTTGTCGAGGTCAAAACGCAGCGCGACGACCGCCTGATCGACCCGCAGGAGCGAGTGACCCGAAGCAAACGCCAGCGCCTGCTCCGCGCTGCCCGAGCGTTTCTCGTGGCGCGCCGCTGGACGGATCGCCCGCTGCGCTTTGACGTAGTCTCGGTACTCCTGCCGGATTCCGGCCCGCCGACCATCCGCCACGACCCAGACGCCTTTGCCCCGACGCGTTGGTGATGCGCCCCGTATGGAGGCGCGCCGTAGTGGCCGCAGGCGCGTGCATTGCGACGAATTCGCGCAAGCCGTGGGCCTGCGTACAATGCCGGCGCGATGCTCGGCGCGCTTCGCGGGCGCGGCCGTGGCCGTGGCCGTTGAATGCCGATTCCCCCGACCGCGCGAGAGGAACAGGACCCGTGAGCCGCACCGCCAATACCATCCGGCGCGAGTTTCTGGATTTTTTCGCGCAGCACGGACACGCCATCGTGCCCGGTTCGCCCGTCATTCCCTATGACGATCCCACGCTGCTGTTCACCAATGCCGGAATGAACCAGTTCAAGGACGTCTTCCTGGGCAGCGGCACGCGCCCGTATCGCCGCGCGGCCAACACGCAGCCGTGCATCCGCGCCGGCGGCAAGCACAACGACCTCGATGACGTCGGACACGACAGCTACCACCACACGTTCTTTGAGATGCTGGGGAACTGGTCGTTCGGCGACTATTTCAAGAAGGAAGCCATTTCCTGGGCCTGGGAGCTGCTTACGAAGGTCTGGGGGCTGGATCGCCAGCGGCTGCACGCGACGTACTTCGGCGGCGACCCGGCGCACGGGCTGGAATCCGACGAACAGGCCCGCTGGCTCTGGTCGGGGTACACCGACATCGACCCGGCGCACATTCACCCCGGAAGCATGAAGGACAACTTCTGGGAAATGGGCGAAACGGGTCCATGTGGGCCGTGCAGCGAGCTGCACATCGACCTGACGCCCGACAAGAGCGGCGCGGCGCTGGTCAACAAAGGCGACGCACGCGTCATCGAAATCTGGAATCTGGTCTTCATCCAGTTCAATCGCGGCCGCGATGGGCAGCTCACTCCCCTTCCGGCCCGGCACGTGGACACGGGCATGGGCTTCGAGCGCGTCACGGCCGTCCTCCAGGGGCATCACAACAACTACGCCACCGAGTCGTTCCTCCCGATCATCCAGGCGATCGAGCACCTGGCCGGGCACCGCTACGGCGCTCACGTCGCCGCTCCGCCCGCCGGAAACCGCTACGCCGCATTCAGCGCCACCGACATGGCGGACGTGGCCTGCCGGGTGATCGCCGACCACGTGCGCACGCTGAGCTTCGCGATCGCCGACGGCTGTCTGCCGGACAAGGACGGGCGCGGCTACGTGCTGCGGCGGATCCTGCGGCGCGCGGTGCGCTACGGCTGGCAGCACCTCAAGCTGCACGAGCCATTCTTGTGCAAGCTCGTTCCGGTAGTCGTGGACGCCATGGGCGAGGCGTTCCCCAAGCTCAAGCAGGACCCGGCCCGCATCGTCGGCGCTCTGCGCGAGGAGGAGGAGTCGTTCGAGCGCACCCTGGGTCGCGGCATCGAGCTGTTTGAGGAGGCCGCCGGCCGCGCCCGCCATGAGCACCACGGCGAAATCCGCGGCGCCGACGCCTTCAAGCTGCACGACACGTTCGGCTTTCCGATCGACCTGACCGAGATCATGGCGGGCGAGCGCGGGATGCGCGTCGACATCGGGGAGTATGAGCGGCTCATGGACGAAGCCCGCACGCGGGCGCGCGGCGAGCGCGGGCTCGAAGCCGACCGCTTCGCCGGCCTGCGCGAGCGGCTCACGCTGGCGCCGACCGACGATCACCCCAAATACAGCGACGTGCCGTGCGAGGCGACCATCCGCGCGGTCGCGACGCCGCCGGGCACTGCCGCGACTCCTGGAATCGTGGTTGCGTTCATTCCCGATCGAACTTGTCTGTACGTGGAGCAAGGCGGCCAGGTCGGCGACGTGGGGCAGGCCCTGGGTGAGCAGTTGCGCGTGGATGTCGAACGCGTCGAGCGCGCCGGTGAATCCATCGTGCACTACGGGACGGTCGTGCAGGGCGAGCTGAGGCCCGGCCAGCGCGTGCGGCTGGTGGTTGACTCCACGCGCGGTCACATCATGATGAACCACACCGCGACTCACGTGCTCAACTGGGCGCTGCGCGAGACACTGGGCGAACACGTCGATCAGAAAGGCTCGCTCGTCGACGCCGAGAAGACGCGCTTCGATTTCTCTCATCCCAAGCCGTTGAGCAGTACGGAGCTCGCCGCCATCGAGCGGCTCTGCCAGCAGCAGATCGCGCGCAAGCTGCCGGTCTACGCCCGTGAGGTGCCGCAGGCCGAGGCCCGCCGCATCAACGGCCTGCGGGCCGTCTTCGGCGAGAAATACCCGGACGTGGTGCGCGTCGTGTCGATCGGCGCCCCGGTGGAGGAGCTGCTGGCCGCTCCCGGCGACCCGCGCTGGCGGCAGTTCAGCATCGAGTTCTGCGGCGGGACGCACGTAGCGTCGACGGAAAGCATTCAGGAGTTCGTGATCGTCTCGGAGGAAGCGGTCGCCAAGGGGGTTCGCCGCGTGGTGGGCATCACCGGGGTGGCCGCGAGCCTGGCAACCGCGGTCGGCGCCGAGCTGGTCCGCCAAGCGCGCGAGTTGCTCGAAGCCTCCAGCGAAGTCGTGCAGGCGGCGCTGCCGGACTTGCAGGGCCAGCTCACTGGCCACGCGATGCGCGCCGCCGACCGCGCAGCGGTGCGCGAGCTGATTGCCCAGCTTCAGTCCAGACTCAAGCAGCAGCACAAGCAGGACGCCCGAGCGGCCGCCGCCGCGGCCCGCGATCGGGTCGGCGAACTGCTGGAACGCGCCGAGACGCGCGGCTCGACGACGCTGGTCGTCGGCGAGGCCGAGGGGCTGGGACTCGATGAGCTCAAGACCGCCGCCGACATGATCAAGCAGAAGGCCGGCTCCGCCGCGCTCTTGCTCGCTTCACGGGGCGAGGGCCGGGTGATCCTGCTGGCGGCGATGAGCGATGATGTCGTGCAACGCGGCATCCGCGCGGGTGACTTGGTGAAACAGGTCGCCCCGCTCGTGGGCGGCGGCGGCGGCGGGCCGCCAACCATGGCCCAGGCCGGGGGCAAGAACCCCGAGCAGTTGCCGGCGGCGCTGGAAGCGGGCCGCCAGTGGCTACGCGCTCGACTTTCCTGATCCTGTTTTCCGTGAAACTGCCCGCGGATCGGCGCCACGAGGTCGGGCTCGATGTCGTCGCCGACCCTCTCCGCCAGCGCCGCGCCGGCCAGGACCTTGGCCACACCGTCCGCGGGTCCGGTCGTTCAAGCCGTCGGATCGTCGCGGCAAACGCGCCAGGCGCGCAAAACACGCAGGGCGTTTCGCGCGTGTACCACGCTCGCTCGCGCAGCACGCGCCGCGAACTCATCCGATCGTCGGGGGGTCCTCGAAGATCGTCCAAAGCGGGCGCACTTCGATATCGACCGATGCATCATTGAGCAGCGCCCCGATCAGGAAAATCGGCGCGAAGAGTATGACAATCCACGCCTGCGCCACGGCCGCAGCCGCTTCGATGACGACCAGCATCACCTGCCCGACGACCGCGACCGCCAACCCGATCGCCAGCACGAACGGGGCCACGAACAGAGTGAACAGCGGGCTGAAGATCGTCACTTCAACCGACGAACGACCCGCCGCCTTGTCCAGCGCAGCGGCCTGGTTCAAGCCGCGCGCCTGGCCCGCCGCCAGCGCGTCGAATATCTCCAGCTCCTGGCCGGTCGCGGCCTCGATAGCGGCGGCCACCTCCTCGACCGATTGCTGCGGGTTAACTTCGAACGAGAATGACTGGGTCGTGCCATCCGCCGCGTTGAAGAGCGTCACCGCGCCGGCCAGTCGTTCGAAGGAGACCTGGTCGTACTCGATGGCAGCGTAGCTGCCGTCGGCGCCCTGGACACGAACCGGCCAACCCGACTCAAACTCCAGAAAAGACTGCCCGCCGTCGGGAGTCTCAATGATGACGCTGTTGAGCTGCTCGAAATTGCCGGCCTCGCCGCGATCGGCGTAGACATAGACGGCGCCGGCGCCCTCAACGCGGGCCGCGGCCGCCAGCGGGTCGGCGCGATCTTCGTTGATGAACAGACCGGTGGCGGGCGGCGAATCATCAACCACCGTGCCATCGCCATTCAAACCGTTCGGCACGTTGACCAGTTGGCACCCGAACGGCGCGACGGTCAGCGAGACGAACAACAGGCAGACGAGCACATCGTGCCCGAGCACGCGCAACACCCGGTTCCACCGCATTTCCGATCCTCCCTGCGGGCTGCGCCAGCACGGCGGCCGGAAAGCCGGTCAGGAGCACGCGGCCCGGTGGCGCTAGTTGCAGTCCGATCCAAAGAAAATCAACATCAGGCTCAGGTCGTCCAGATCAACCCGCGTGTCGCCGCTCAAGTCCCCCTCTTCGTACGTCGCACCGCCTACGCGACCGAAGCTGGCCAGCAGAGTCGAGAGGTCGTCGAGATCGACCGCGCTATTTCCATCGAGGTCCGCCGGACAGGCGACCAGGTGGTACCACCGATTGTATGGGATCACCTGCTTGTCCAATCCACCCCCGGAAGCGCTCACGGCAAGCCCCGCCGCCGATCCCGCCTCAAAATACTCGACGCGGATCGCGTGCTTTCCGGCCTTCAGGCCGATCGTCCCGCTGCGCTCCTGCATCCCATGCGCGCCGTCGTTGTCGACCACCAGCGTGTCGCCGATGAGCAGCCGCGAACCGTCGTCGGAGTTGGTATAGAACGTATAGATCGCGGTCGCCGGCGCCACGAAATAGCCCGCGAACACCGCGCCGACGTTATCCGCGCGGCCGGACGTCGCGAAATTGCCGTAGCTCAGCGGGTAGTTCACCGTGTGCGTGGTGCTGTCGGTCGCGTACGGCGTGAGGGTGTCGAAATCGGGCAGGACCGTCGGCGCGGAGAGTGCGTAATAGCTGGCGTCGATGCCCGGTAGCGCGCTGGTCGGATTCTCGGGGTCGCGGAACAGCGCGGTGTCATACACCTGAGCCGTGACCGCGCCGGTCGCGGACTGGTTCTGACCGTCGCGAACGGTGTAATTGAACGAATCCGGCCCGTTATAGCCGGTCGGAGCAGTGTACTGGAGCACGTCGCGCCCGTCCGGTCCACCGCCGACGATCAGCGTCACGCTGCCGCCGTGGGCACTTGTAGCGTCGAACGTGTCGAGGTCGAACGGCAGGTCGAGAACGTGGTAGTCGTTCGCCAGCACGTCGGCCACGGTGACGTCGGCGGCGAAGAGGTCGCCCAGCGCGTCGTTGACCGCGATCGGCCCGAAGCCGGTTGTAACCTGGAAGCTGCTGATCCAAGTCTGCCAGCCCCAGGATTCCGGATACTCACCGATGATCCAGAAGGTGCGGTCGTCGGTCGGGTCGACGGCGATGTCGTGGTAATCGCCCCAGCGGCCGCCGCCGTCGACGGTCGCCAGCCTGGCCGTGACCAGAGCGCCCATCGCGCCCAACGGGTCGCCGGGCTTGCGGCCGGTGGTGTTGACGGCGATGCGCTGATTGGCGGCCGAGCTGCCGATGACCATACCGACTTCGCCGAGATGGTTGCTGTAGATCGCGGGGAACCAGGTGTGCACGCCGGTCCCGCCGTCGACGTTGCCGGACTGCACAAGGCTCATGTTTCCGGTGTTGGGCCAGTCGTTGGTCTGGACGTGATACCAGCGCGCGAAGTTGCGGCTGTCCTGCGAAATGTGGTGACAGGCGTAGAGATTCCCGTCGCGCCAATGGACGTTCATGATGCGCGCGTCGATCAAGCTGACGGCGTTCCCGTTATTGGCAGGCGCATCAAACGGCCCGTTGAAGCTGGGCACCGGCACGTCGGCCGCCACCAGCACCGGGCTGCTGAGAGGGTCGCGCACCGCGTGCACCCGCAACGCCGAGCCGCTGGCCAGCGACACGAAATACGGAGCCTGGTTATTGCCGAAATGCTGTGCCACCTGCACCGACCCGGCTCCGCCGTCACGCAGTGTCGCGTACGTCGCGGGCTGTCCGGCCAGCAGGGGCGTCTTGTCAAAAACGCGGAAGCCGACCCCGGCCCAGCCTCCGTTGTTCAGCCCGAAGAGATTGCCCGTTACGTAGTAACCGTCCTGGTCGTAGCCGAAGCCCGGGTAGTCCCACCAGAACGTGTTGGACCCCACGGAAATCACCGCGTTCGTACGATATTTGTACCATGTGCCGTGCGGGTTGCTGTCGTCGGAGACCGCAAACGTGATCCAGGACTCGGTGCTGCCGTAGACCTCGAACGCCAGAACGACAAACCGCTGCGCGTAATGGTCGTAGAAGCACTTTGGATCAAAGGTGAAGCCGCCGGCGCCCAGCGGCTCGAAAAAGCCCGGGTTCCCGGCATTGCTCAGGTCGTTGTAGTACTCGAGCGTCCCGAGCTTGGTGTAAAACGCGATCGACATGTTTACCGTCGCCACCACGTGCGACGGTCCGACCGCCAGGGTCGGGTCCGGCGGCACCCAGCCGGTCTGGCCGATACCGGCGAACAACCGCCCGGCTTGCGTTCGCGGCTCCAGCATAGACCGCCCCAGCGGCAAGGCGTTCGACTCGCCGCTGCGCAGTGTGTCGGGAAGCGCGTGCGCCGGGACGATCTCGCGAACCCGATGGGTCGGACCGATCAGCGGGTTGGCCGGCGGATTCGCGTGGCGGGATGTGTCGATAACCTGCGCCTCCGCCGAATCCCACGCAACGGCGCCGTCGAGCGTCAGGTCGAGCGCCTTCGGCGGAGCGGAAAGAGACTCGGCATCGGCAGTCGTCGAGTCCGATTGAGGGGACATCGGAGCCGCAGCCGCGGGCCGCGCCGCAGCCAGCGTGACCGGACTGCTGCCGGCCGTTGGGTTCGGCGCCGATGAACAGCCGCAGGTGACGGCAACCAACAGCAGCACAGCGATGGATACGGATCGGCAGGCAGGAATCATGGCGTTATCACTCCGGCTTTCACGGCGGCGGGTCCGGCGGCTCTTCCGGACGAAGCAGCGCATTCAATCCTAGGGGAACCGAGCAGGATCGCGAAGCGCGTCCGGCGTTCTGTTTGAAAAAAGTCCGCGCGACCCGGCCGCGTCACGGCGCGCCAATTGGCAGGGTCGCGCGGCCGGTTATCAGCCTATGACGGACAGGCAAGCCGGCACAATCACGCCGCGATCCGTTACCGGCGCAGCCAGCGTCACGGCCCGTCGGCTGCGGCTTTCGTCCCGGGACTGGCCAGTTCCTTGAGCCGAGCTTCGAGCAATTCCGCGGCGTCACCAGCGACGACGCGCCCCTCGGGGTCGATCAGCAGCGACGTGGGGAACCACTTCACGCCGTATGCGTCGACGCTCTTGTTGTCGTCGTCGATCAGGACGGCAAACGGGAGCTCCCGGTTCTCCCAGAATCGCTTCCTGATGTCGACCAGCTTCTCGTCCAGCTCGGAGAACGATTTCACGCTCGAATCATGAATCGTGACGATCTCGAACTTGTCGCGCAGGTCCTTGCGGGCGTCATACAGCTTCATCAACTGCGGCAAACTGCCGCTGACGCAGCCCCCTCACCAGAACCCCCAGAACTCGAGCAGCACCCACTTGCCGCGCAGCGATGCAAGCGTCGCGTCCTTGGCCAGGCCACGGGCGTCGAGCGCCGTCCACGCGGGCGGCTCCTTGCCGGTCATCTGGCTGATCTTGGTCGGTTCGAGCTTCATCTCAACGGCGGCTTCCTTGCCGGACTCGATGTCAAAGGCCTGGTCCATCGGAACGCAGTCGAGCCGAAAGACGTTCAGT
>CAYOHG010000007.1:0-293 GCA_964403685.1 uncultured Planctomycetales bacterium | reverse complement strand
GTGCATAGCGCCCCGCCGGTAGTTGCAGCTCCAGTTCGGTGGTCCCGGCCGATCCGTACGCCAGCGGGATGTTCGTGGGCGGCAACACGATGCCGAGACTGCCCGGAACCTCCTTCCGTTCACCAGGCGGCTTGGGCAGGGCCGAAGTATCCAGTCTGGCGCGCAGGCGCCCCAGCGGCGCGAGCTTGAGCTCCAGCGGGCGCTCCGCGTCGGCCTTGGCCACCAGTTGAAACGCGCCGCCGCGCGCGTCCTTGCCCAACGCCAACACGGGCACCAACGGCATCCATCCCGGC
>CAYOHG010000006.1:0-20480 GCA_964403685.1 uncultured Planctomycetales bacterium | reverse complement strand
GGCGCATGGGCGATTACGTCGCTGAAGTAGTAGTTCAACGCGATGTAATCGATCGACCGCCGCAGCAGCCGCTGGTCCGATTCGCAGAACACCGGCAGCCGTTCGCCCAGCCGCTGCCGCATCATCGCCGGGTAGTCGCCGAACCAGACCGGATCGCCGAACCAGCCGGCGAACGCGAGCAACGCCCGCTCGGCCGCGTCGCGGTCCGCTGGCGAATCGCTGGCCGGATAGCAGTAGGTCGAGTTCAGCGCGAAGCTGATTGCGCCGGGCGCGGCCCGCGAGCTGCGGAAGCGCGCGACCGCGTAGGCGTGCGCCCGCAGCAGGTTATGGCCGGCCTGGTAGGCCAGCCGCTCGTCGCGAATACCTGGTGGGTGCACGCCGTGCATGAACCCGGCATCTACCACGACCCACGGCTCATTAATCGTGAGCCAGAGCCCGACGCGGTCGCCCAGCCGGCTGAACATCAGGTCGGCATAGTCGGCGAACAGCTCGGGCAGGTCGCAATGCAGCCAGCCGCCCAGCTCGAATTGCAGGGCCGCCGGCAGGTCCCAGTGGTAGAGCGTGAGCATCGGGCGGATTCCGGCGGCAAGCAGCGAATCGACCAGGCGGTCGTAGAAATCGAGCCCGGCGGCGTTGACCGGGCCGCGCCCCAGGGGCAAGACGCGCGGCCAGGAGACGCTAAATCGGTATGCGCGCAGGCCGAGAGCCTGCATTTCACGCACGTCCTCGCGGAATTTTGAGTAATGATCACAAGCGATTTCACCCGATTCGCCGGCGACGGTCTTGCCCGGGATGGCGGTGAATACGTCCCAGATGCTCGGCCCCTTGCCGCCCTGAAACGCCGCTCCCTCGACCTGGAATGCGGCGGTTGCGGCGCCGAACAGAAACTCTTTTTCCGTAATGACTTGCATGGCGTTCTGCGACTCGCGTTTCCCACTGGCCGGCCGGGCGTTTCCAGCTTGATTGGAGCCCGGGGCGTTTCTGCCGCACTGGCGGTCCGCGATCCGACTGGAACCCGTCGCGCGGGGGCACCGATGCATCAATAATTTAACACGGCCTGAAAGCGCTTGCAATGCTGTGAACTTTGGGTTATGCTTTCCTACGATGGAGAGACGCTCGGCGCCTCTCGTCACGCACCTCGTCACCGGTATGGTGGTTGGAAACGTTCGGAGGAAGGAGAAAAAGCACCATGTTGAAGGCTCTCAAGGGAACATCGGCCGTCCTCGCGCTTGCGGCCGCAGGCTCGGCAATGGCCGCGATCACCGACATCAACTCGGTCGTCGTCCAGGAACGCATCTTCAATGACTACCCCAGCTCAACACTCACCGTGACGGACAATTTTCCGACGTCCGTCGAGTTCCTTGAGCACAGCTACGGGGCGGGCGGCTGGGCCAATCGCCACGACGCTGTCATGTCCGCCGACAACACGACCCCCTACGCACTCCAGACGTCCGACGCGTTTGACATCTCGTTCGACGTGTATCTGGACGCCGGGTCGATCGCCCCGCGCAAGGAAGGCGGCATCCGCTTCAACTTCGGCGGGTTCGACGGGTTATTCATCGTCACCAGCGATGGTGAAGTGGCGGCGTTCGGTGCCGTCCTGCCGTTCCACACGTTCGGCACCAGCGCGTACGCTCTGGGCACGACGGCGAACATGCGCGTCGTGTACTCGCCGGACGACGATGCCGACGCCTTCGACGGCGATGCGTCGACGATCGAGTACATCCTCGACGGCGTTTCAAGCGGTCCGCTGAACTTCTCGAACCTGGAGAACGGGTTCCTGAACGGCACGCAGATCGCCGTCTACGCGCAGCCGCAGCCCGACGACAGCAACCCGGGCGACTTCTTCCAGGCGATCTACAGCGACTTCAAGATTGACGTTCCGGAGCCGGCCAGCCTGCTGCTGCTGGTCGCGGGCGCGGTCGCTGCGTTGCGTCGCCGGTAGAAGCTAGCGCCGCCATAGCCGGCGCCGGCGAAGCTGGGGAAGGTCAAGAACTGCGGGGCCCGAGCTTTCGGGTCCGGGTCCCGCATCGGTGATTTATTCCGGTTCGCTGGAGCGGGAAACGGCGAAGGAGCGCAGGTCATGACGCAGGTATCGCACCGATCGCGGGTGGCTTTCACACTGATCGAGCTGCTGGTTGTCGTCGCAATCATCGCCTTGCTGATTTCCATCCTCCTGCCCGCACTTTCCAGGGCACGCGAGTCGGGACGCAACGCGGTCTGCATCTCCAACCTCCATCAGCTTGCCCTCGCCATCGACTATTATAAGAACCAGAACGACGGCCGATTGCCGTACATCCTCGGGACCGACTACGGCAACGGCCCGGTCAATGCACCCTTCTACCAGTTCCACCAGATCTTCGCCTTCTACGGGTTCCTCCAAAACAAGATCCAGCACTACATCTGTCCCAGTGCGCGCGATGAAACCTCCGTGAAGGTGATTGATCAGAGCAGCACCGACAACTACAGCTATTACACCGTCTTCAAGGCCGACGAGTGGTTCCTTCAGACCCTGGCGGCGGGCTGGTGGCCCGGTATCGATCCTTTCTCGTTCCCGGGCGACACCATCGACGTGCTCTACACGGAATACTGGTTCAACGACTGGAGTTCCGGCGCCACCGATTCGCACGGCCGAAAGATCCCGGCCGTCAGCGGCGGCAAGTCCGACCAGATTCCGTTCCATCAGTACACGGTAACGATCTGCGACGCCGTCTGGTGGGACCGCAAGAACCTCCGCCACACCAACTCGTTGAACTTTGCCTTCCTCGACGCACACGTCGAGCATCTGCCACGCGACCGCTTCTACGATCCGCGGGGCAGCTCGGCCGGGTATCTGCCGAAAGACGTCGATCCGTATGGCAACCGCCCGTTCTACGCATGGGGACTTACCCGCGACGGTGTGAACGCCGCGGACTGAACACACAGACTGAACGGTTATTCTTCCAATGAGCAACCCGCTTCCGACAGGCGCGGGTCGAACGTGAGGGGCTGACATGAAATCACTGTTCCGATGCGCGCTGCTTCCAGGCATCGCGCTGCTCGCCGGCTCCATCGCGCTGGCCGAGCAGAACATCGTCCTGAATGGCAGCATGGAGGCCGGCTTGGGGGCCGGCGGGATCAATGAGTTCACCGCTGAGGACTGGACCTTCTTTGGCGGAGGCACCGTCGAGCGCAGCGCCGAGGAGAATCTCGAACCGCCGGGTGCCGGCCATTCGATCAAGGTCTACGGCGGCGAGACGACCGTGGGTGCTTACCAGGATGTGCCCGTGCTGGTTGGCGAGAACGTCACCATCAGCGCGTGGCTTTACACACGCAACACCGACCACGTCGGCGGCGACGCCGAAGCCAAGATCAAGCTTGAGTGGGTCGACAGCGGCGGGGTGGCCTTCGGCGGGACTGAGTTGATCGTTCTGAACGCCGCTTCGGCCGGCAACGTCTGGACGCCCGGCTCGATCGGCCCGATCGCCGCGCCCAGCGGCGCTGTCAGCGCCCGCTTCACCTGCGTCTGGACCTGGACGACGACCTCGGCGGGCTCGGCCTACTGGGACGACTGCTCGCTCTCGATCAACGGCGGCGCCAACGCGCTGCTGAATTCGGATATCGAGACCCCCGGGACCGGTGGCGGAAACCCGCTCGGCATCGATCACTTCACCGGGTTCGGCGGACAGGCCAAATCGGCCGATCAGGCGCTGCACGGCAGCTATTCAGCCATGGTGCAGGTCGGCGGGACGAGCGGCTCGACCTTCTCCGGCCTCTACCAGGACACCCTCGACGCCGAGGCCGGCGATCACATCTTCGCCCAGGCGTGGGTTTATGACCCGATCACCGGCGGGATGACCGACAATTCCGCCGCCGGCATCAAGCTCGAATTCCAGCCGGCTGGCGGTGGAACGCTGCCTCCGCCGGAAGAGAACCTCGCTTTCGACGAGGACGATCCGGCCGATACGTGGGTGCTCGTGTCGCACGTGACCACGGTTCCCGACGACATCACCCTGGCCCGCATTGTGCTGATCGCCGACGATACGTCGGTCGACAACGGGCCGGTCTACATGGATTCGTCGTTTGCCGAGCGCAGCAGCTCACCGGGCGTCAACAAGCTGCTCAACGCGAGCTTCGAGTCTGGTTCGTCGGGCGCCAACGGCCTGACCAACTGGACCGAGTTCCGCGGGCTGAACTGCACCGCTCGCAAGAATGCCCTCGAGGTGCCCGCTGCCGACGGCACGTCCGTGTTGCGCATTCAGGGAAGCTGCATCGCCGGTGTCTACCAGGAGATCGAAGTCGCGCCCGGCGAGACGCTTACCATCTCGGCGCTGGTGCGCCAGAAGTCGACCGATCTCTTCGGCGAGGCCGGCTCCGGCGCTCGCGCCGGCGTGAAGGTCGAGTGGAAGGCCGGCGGCATTCCCCCGCAGATCGACATCGGCGGGCCGGATAACACCAACTTCGCCGGCGAAGCGCCTGGCGTCTGGTCCCCGGTGTTCATTGACTATGTCATGCCGCCCGGCTCGGCGGCGCAGGTGCGCTTCACGGTGATTGCCGGCCTGTACTCGGCCAGCGATGTAACGGTCTACTTCGACGCGGCCGAATGCGTCCTGCTCAACGTGTTCGACGGCTCCGACGTCGACGCCGATTCGGACGAGGACATGCACGACTTCGCCTGGTTGCAGCGCGTTTTCAACGGCGCCACGCCGACGGTCGAGTTCAACTCGATCACGTTCGACCAGGACGAGGACGGCGACGTCGACATCAACGACTGGAACTTCTTCCGCCCGCGCATGACGGGACCGAATTGAGGCCGTGGCACGCTAGAATGACCTACGAGGGAGAATAAGACCCCATGATTACTCATACGCGATCTCTGGCGCTGCTCTCCGGCCTGGCTCTCGCCGGCGGCGCGCTCGCTTCCACCGTCACCGTGTCGCTTACCTCGCCCCAGGACGGCCTCGTCCTGGCTCCGGGCGCGACAATCAACTGGACCATCAGCTTCAGCGATTCCCCCGGCGATAACCAGGGGCTGGCCCTGCTGGTCGTCGACCTGGTGCAGGACGGCGATAACCCGGCTACGCTGAACATCCCCCCGGCCAGTGGCGTCCCCGCTGCCATGGTCAAGTTCAGCCGCCCACAGGGAATCTCCAATCCCGGTGAATCCGATCCCACCACCGGCTACGTTGGCGTTCAGCGCGGCACCGCCGGCGCCATGAACCTGGTTCAGATCGGCGGCGCCCAGAACAACTTTGGTGTTGCTCAGCCCTCGGGTACCGGGATCGCCGAGAACGCAATCGTCTCCGGCGGCATCGGACAGTCCGGGGCCGTCACGCTGGCCAGCGGATCGTTCACCGCTCCCAGCGCCTGCGGCACATACATCTACACCATCGAAAACGTCTACGCGAACGTGCTGGATTCGGTCGCCACTCCGCCGAACTTCTCGCCGGTCTCGGAGGCCGCCGTCGACGCGACCGCCAACACGATCTCGTTCGAGGTCGGGCTCGTCGGCGACATCGATGGCAATGGTGTGGTGGACCTGATCGACCTGTCCACGCTGCTGACGCAGTTCGGGCAGACCGGCAGCGGCCTGAGCGGCGATCTCGACGGCAATAACGTCGTCGACCTGATCGACCTGTCCATGCTGCTGGCCAACTTCGGCGCGTCGTGCGGCTGATGCGTTAACGGTCGCGAAGGAACGCGGCTGCCAGTTACTCACTCCGATCACGGGCGCGGCGCTTCCTTGTGCCGCGCCCGAGCTTTTTTCATTTGCACCGAACCTCGCCTTCCCGCCCCGCTCGATGTGTCGCGAGTTGATTCAGGTTGTTGCCGCGGCCGGACAGCGTCCAGCGGTGGCATCCGCCGGTGCCGCCGCAAGCTGCTTGCGCAGCACCGCCAGCATCGTCGCGGGCTCCAGGTAGCGCGCTCCCAATCGCCAGTGGATCGTGTTTCCATCCGGCACGCGCGGCGAGCCCGGACCTTGCGCAAAGAGCGCTCGCACGCGTTGCAGGTCGTTGATCGCAAAGACCAGGTCCGGCGGCTTGAGCACGATGGATCGAATGCCCCACGGTTGGGCCAGCGCGCGAATCTCCGCCAGTTGCAGCAGCGTCTCGACCGCCTCCGGGATCGGTCCGAAGCCGTCGCGCAGGTCCGAGCGCAGCGTTTCCACGTCGGCGCTCGAACGGCACAGCGCCAGCCGCCGGTAGACCTCCATCCGCTGCCGTTCGCTGCTGACGTAGCGGGTTGGGATGCTGGCGGACATTCCCAAGTCGAGGCTGACCGGCCGCCAGGGATCAGCCGGCTCATCCTTGAGTTTGCGGACGGCCTGCTCCAGCAACTGGCAGTACATCTCGTAACCGACCAGCTCGATATGCCCCGACTGCTCGGGGCCGAGGATGTTGCCGGCCCCGCGAATCTCGAGATCGCGCATCGCGATCTGAAAGCCCGCGCCCAGCTCGCTGTACTGCTCAATCGCCTTGAGCCGCCGGGCGGCCGTCTCCAGGACCGGGTGCTTGGGCGAGAGCAGCAGGTAGCAGTAGGCGCGGTGGCGCGAGCGGCCGACGCGCCCGCGAAGCTGATGCAGGTCGGCCAGCCCGAAGCGATCCGCGCGGTTGATGAAGATCGTGTTCGCGCTGGCGATGTCAATGCCCGACTCGATGATGTTGGTCGAAACCAGCACGTCCGCCTCGCGCCGCAGGAACTTCAGCATCACGTCTTCCAGCTCCGGCCCGCCCATCTGGCCGTGGCCGACCACGATCCGCGCGTCGGGCACCAGCGCTTGCAGCTTCGCCGAGATCGAGTGAATGTCGCGCACAAAGTTGTGCACGAAATACACCTGCCCCTCGCGGCTCAGCTCGCGCACGATCGCCTCGCGGATCAGCTCGTCGTCCCACATCCGCACCGAGGTGACGATCGCGCGACGGTCCAGCGGCGGCGACGCCAGCATGGAGATATCGCGAATCCCCAGCAGCGACATGTGCAGCGTCCGCGGGATCGGCGTCGCGCTGAGCGTGAGGATGTCAACCGTCGCGCGGAGCTGCTTGAGCCGCTCCTTGGCCTCGACGCCGAAGCGCTGCTCCTCGTCGATCACCAGCAGCCCCAGGTCGGCGAAATGCACGTCGCCGGAAAGCAGCCGGTGCGTGCCGATCAGCAGATCGAGCTGCCCCTTGCGGGCCGCTTCGAGGATCCGGGTCTGCTCGCGGCGCGTGCGGAAGCGCGAAATCACCTCGACCGTGAAGGGATAATCCGCCAGCCGATCGCAGAACGTCTGGTGATGCTGCTCGGCCAGCACGGTCGTCGGCACGAGCACGGCGACCTGCTTGCCGTACTCGATCGCCTTGAACGCCGCCCGGATCGCCAGCTCGGTCTTGCCGAACCCGACGTCGCCGCACACCAGCCGATCCATCGGCCGCGGGCGCGTCATGTCGAGCTTGATCTCGTCCAGCGCGCGGAGCTGATCGGGCGTCTCCTCGTACAGAAACGACCCTTCGAATTCCTGCTGCCACGACGTGTCGTGCGGGAACGCGATGCCCGGCTGCGTCGCCCGGCGGGCCTGCAGGGCCAGCAACTCGGCGGCCAGGTCGGTGACCGCCTCGGCGACGCGCTCCTTCGAGCGCTTCCAGGCCGCTCCGCCCAGTTTGCTCAACCTTGGGCGGCCCTTGGCGCTGCCGATGTACTTCTGCACCAGGTGAATCTGGCTGGCGGCGACGTATACCACCGCGCGGTCGGCGAACTCGATCGCCAGGTACTCTTCGCGGCGTCCCTCGCGCTCCAGCGTTGTCAGTCCGACGAACCGCCCGATGCCGTGCAGCACGTGCACAACCGCGTCGCCGGGCTTCAGGTCAAAAAACGTGTCGATCGGCCGCGCCGGGGCCACCCGCCGCAGCGTACGCCGCTGCCGGTAACGGCCGAACAGCTCGTGGTGCGGCACGAAGGCGATCGGGCGCTCAGCGCGATCTGCCGGCGTCCAGCGAAAGCCGCGATGCAGCACGCCGACGACGGATCGCACCATTCGCAGCGCCGCCGCGTGCCACGCTCGCGCCGCGAGTTCCGCCTCTTGCCCTGCCCGTTCGTCCGCGCCCTCCGCCTCTGCACGCTTCGTGTCTTGGTTCCCTTGTTCCCCTGCACCTTTAGTCCCTTGACCCCTCGGCCCCTCGGCCCCTTCGTCCCTGCGTCCCTTCGTCCCTTCTTCCAGAACTTCTGCAAACCGGCGCTGCTCCGGCTCGTTGTCGCACAGCACGATCACGTCGGCTTCGTTCGCCAGCTCCGCCAGAGCCAGCAGCGCGTCGCTCTGCCGGGCTTCGAATGGCGGCAGGCTCGTCACGCCAAAATCGACCGCTTCCGGCTCGCCGCCGGCGAAGCGCTGCAAGTAGAGCTGGGTCAGCCCGGCCGACTTGCGGAAGATCGCATCGGCGGGAATCAGGCCGGCCCGCTCGCCCAGCCGCTGCCAGTACGTCCGCCCCAGTTCCTGAATCTCGACCGGTTCGCAGAACGCGACCAGCGTGTCGGCCGGCAGCAGCGCCAGGAAGCTGGTCGTCTCGCTGTCGGCGCGGCCTTTCGCCGAACCCCGGCCCGGCCGCACCGCCCGCGCCGCGGGAATCTGCACCGCGCCCAGCGCCGAGCTGGAGCGCTGCGTGTCCGGCGTAAACAGGCGGATCGACTCGACCTGGTCGCCGAAGAACTCGATCCGCACCGGCTCGTCGTGCGCGTGGCTGAAGATGTCGACGATTCCGCCGCGGCGGGCGCAGTCACCCGGCAGCTCGACCTGGTCGCAGTGGGTGAAGCCCTCGCGTTCGAGCCACTCGCAGACGGCCTCGGGAGAAAGCGTCTGTCCGGTCGCGATGCGCAGCGACGCCTGCGCGATCGCGGTCGGCGACGGCACCGGCTGCATCAGCGCGTGAATCGCGGCGACAATCAGCGTCCGGGCCGCGCCCGGCTGCGGCTCGCGGGCCGCCTGATCGATCTTCACGCTGACGCGCAGCCGCTCCGACCACAGCTCGTCATCGTCCGGGTCCGGCCCGCCGAGCGATTCCAGGGCCGGCAGCAGCTCGGGCGTGACGCCCGCAGCCGTCTCGATGTCGTCGCGCAGGTCGTCGGCCTCGTCGACGTGCGGCGTGACAAGCAGCAGCGGGCGATGGAGTCGCTGGGCGAGGTACGTGGCGAGGATCGGCGCGCAAGAACCCCACAGCCCGCCGGCAACGGCCGGGCCCGGCGCAGACGTCAATCGCTCGGCCAGCGCGGCGAGGCGCGGGTCGGTGCGGATGGCGTCGAAGCATCGCACGGCGAGATTCTAACGCCAGAAGAGGTGGCTGAGAGGTCGAGGGTCCGAGGTGGCAGGGGATCAAGGAAACAACGGAACCAGGACGCGAAGGATCAGCAGACCAATGAAGTGGGGCGGGCCGAAAGCAGGCGCGCGCCGCCGACCCTCGGCTCCTTGGCCCCCTTTGCCCCTGAGACCTTGAACCCTTGGCCTCTCTCGCGCACTTTCTGGCGGCGGTCTGATAACGGCCGCGCGCAATGATCGGCGGACATTTGTGCGACGCGCGGTTGATGTTCGGTCGCGTGCGGAATAAGCTTCAGTCGATAGAGAGGTTAGCGTTGCGCCCGTCGATCGACCGTTCATGGCGCAACGTCCGCATCGCGACCTGTCTGACGCCGACTCGGCCAGGGACGATGGCGTGTTTCTCGAGGAGTGGCTCCATGCGACGAAGCTCTGCGCGCGCGTTCACGCTGATCGAACTCCTGGTCGTGGTCGCGATCATCGCCCTGCTGATCTCGATCCTGCTGCCGGCCCTGTCGCGCGCCAAAGAGCAGGCGCGGATCGGGGTGTGCCTTTCGAATCTTCGCGCGATAACGCAGGCGGCCAATGGCTACCTGTCTTCCGAGAACGACACCATCTGGTTCACGGTTCCACGGCAGTACTACCAGGACGGCGTTCAGTTGCCAGTAGGGCTGTATACGGAATTCAGTTGGGGCGGCGCACTGCCCGACGCCAAGTCGTCCGAATGGGATCCCGGAATCGGCGGTTCCTGGAATCCCGTGACTTCCAGCACCGACGTCTACCTGATGTCGCCAAAGAGCCGGCCGATGAACCGGTATCTGTCACCGGAAGTGACCTGGGACAATGCTCGCCGGATGGACCCTGTATTGCGAACGGAGATTCCTGCGAATACTCCCGGGTTCTTCAAGTGTCCGTCCGACCGAACGGTCGCGGTCCCGGGTGCAGGCGTGGCGGATAGCGTAACAGAGTCTGCAACGAATGAAACCTGCTGGAAGTGGTGGGGCAGCAGCTACCCGATCAACTGGTACTGGGCCTATTACTACGTCGGGGATGACGAACAGGGCTGCAACACGATCAACTCACTGGGGGCGTACCCCGGAAATCTGCCGCCCTACTACGGTGCAGCGTCGCCGCTGCTGGTGTGTCTATCAGGCAACATGAAGAAACTGGTACCCGGCCTTGGAGGCTATCTGCTCAAGCGATATATGCAGGGCGGCGGCCGGCCTTCGGAATTCGTGCTGTTCTACGAAAACCAGATGAATTACGCGCTTGAAAGCGCCAAGCCGCGCGGCGCAAGTAACTCCTGCCCGAAGAACGTACTCGGCTGGCATAATCAGAAGGACGGACACGTCGCCGGTTTCCTGGACGGCAGCGCCCGCTACGGCCAATACGACACGCGCTACGTCGACGGCCCTGGCTGGACCACCTGGCCACCACGCTCCTGGACCGACGGCTGGGCGCCGTACAACTTCAATTAACGCCGATTCAAGCAGTGCCGGCTCGCTCTTAAGTGGCGCCGCGGCGCCTGTCGTCGGCGACGGCGCATGCGTCCTGATCGGCGCCGACCCGGCGGCACAACCGGCCCCTGGGACGTTTCCGCTGTTCGATCGTAGAGTGGCCTGACCTAGCGCCGCGCGACTCCGCTGACGCCGCTGTAGCCCGTCAGGTAGAGGAACTGCGACTGCGTGAGCACGGGAATGTAGAAATCGTGGGCCTTTTGAACGGTCGCCAGCCAGGCTTCGCGCTCTTCGCTGCGGCCGGCCTGCAAAGCGGCGACGACTTCCGTTGTCGATCCGCCGGCGGTCTCCTGCGGACCCAGCCCGACCACGACGAAGTCGGTTGCCTCGCTGACCTCGCGGGCGACCACGCCGCCCCAGTCGCCGATCATCCCGGCGACCTTCTCGACGCCGTCGATATCCGGCAGGCTGTCATGGTCCAGGTCGAACTGGCCGATGACGACGAACTGCGGCTTGCGGTTGCGCTCATAGGCGAGGTTGACGATGATGTCGCCCTCGACAATCGGGCGCCCGGGTCGGCCCGAGAGAATCTTGCACTCCGAGGTGCTGTCGAAGACGCTGGCGATCTCGATCGTGGCTTTGCCGCCGAACCCGCCGCTGCCGATGGCGTCGGGTGAGAAGACCGTGAACTTCATGCCGGGCTTCACGCGATCGGCCTCGCCCAGGTTGACGTAGACGATCTCGCTGCCGGGGATGGCGCGCAGCACCTGCCCGTCGGACTTGGTCAGGATGTCCTCGGCGTTGAATCCGCTGACGTTGAAGATGCGCAGCTTGGATTCCAGCTCGCCGATGCGCTGATTGAGCTTGCCCACCAGGATTTCGGTGTCGCGCGCGGTGCGCTGCGTCTGCTGCTTCTGACGGCTGAGTTCCTCGTTGAGGGCGTCCGATTGCGCCTGGCGCTCGGTGAGCTGCTGGTCTTTCTCGCTCAACTGCGTGGTGGTCTGCTGGGTGAGCTGATCGACCTGGGTGCGCAGCTCGCCGACCTGCTGCTCGAAGCGGTCGCGCGCTTCCTTCACGCCGTTGGCCAGTTTGGCATTCTCCGACTGGAGCGCCGCGATCTGGCCTTGCATCTGGGTGATGCTGGTCTGCTGCTCGGTGTGCGCCCGGAACAGCCGCAGCACCACGGTCATCAGGGTGTCGCTGGCATTGACCACGTCGGGAGCGGTGGCGGCGATGTCGCGGCGCACCTGGTCGGCCTGGTCGCGAATCGCCGGCCAGACGGCCTCCTTCTTGCCCGTCACCAGCAGCGCCAGCTCCTCGAAGTCCTTCTGCATGGTCTCGAAAACCGGGGCGCTGCGGGCCGTAGCCTCGTCCGCGTAATACGCCGGCGGCGTGCCATACTGCTTCAAACGGCGGGCGGCGCTGTCGGAGGCGTCCTTGAGGCGCTTGTTGTCGGTGAGCTGCCAGATGAACGCGCCCAGCCCCGCCACCGCGAGAACCGCAAACGTGACCAGGCCGTACAGCATCCCGTTGCCGCCGCGACCGACTGCTGGTCGACCCGCCATTGCCAAGCTCCCCATCACATCCGGTGCGTGATTTCGGGCTGCCCGCGATCGTCTGTGCCGTGCCGCCCGTCGCCGCCGCGTTGCCGCCGTTTCGAGGCCGAAGTATCGTGAAACCGGCGGCGATTGTCAAAGTAAACGGGCGACGACTTTCCGTCGCGTGTGGGCTGCGGATCGGGGACGAAAGTCGTGGGACGAATCGCCGTCGCTCATTCACTTGCCCTGGTGCTGACGCTAAGCGTCGCCGTCCACGGAATGCAACGCATCGGCACACCGCAGCATGCTGCGACCGCGGCGGCCGGCCGAATCCCGGCAGCCCACGGCGCGACGAAGATCGGCGGCGATCCCGCGGCGTCGCAGGCCGTCAGCAGCGGGGATTCGCTCGACTCGACCGCGGCGCGAACGAGCGCCTCGCGCCCCGTTTCGTTTCCGCTGGCGCTGCTGGATCGCTTCGGGCGGGATTGCGCCGGTCGCGATATTGAGCTGGTGGATTGGGACGGGCATATCGCCAACCCGGCCTTGCGGCTGAACCTGCGGGTCACCACTGCCACCCGGCTGCCGCTGCGCGTGCGGCTGTCGGCGGATTCTCCCCGGCTGATGTTCAACCTGTTCTCCGAGGTCAGCGCCCAGGGGCCGCGCAAGACGTTGTTCATCGAGCGAGCGGATGCCCCGGTCGAATTCTGCCTGGCGGTCTTTCCCGACCGCGATGGCGCGGACGACGAGGCGTGGCTGCGGATCGAGGCGACGAACCCGTATGGCGCTTCGATTGCGTCCGTACACCGGATTCGAGTGCACGACGAGGATCGCGGCGAGCCGGGCACTTTCCGTATCGCGTTCGATTTCAGCCATGATGAGACCGGCTTTTTCGACTTGCCCGCGGCTCGTCAGGTTTTTGAGCAAGCCGCCAACGACTGGGCGTATTTCTTCGAAGGCGAGCCGGGAACGATCGTTGCGGCGGGCACCGAAGTTGCATGGATGTGGGCGCCGGACGGTTTTCGCACCGGACGCGAAATCCGCAACACCATCGCGTTCGGCGATTACCTGCTTTACGCGCACGGCATGCAGCATCCGGACATGCGCTCGGGCGCGACGGCGTCGGATCGCCTGTTGAGCGGGTTTCAGGCCGTTGAGGGTGTGGTCAGCGGGTTGCGACGGTCCGGCACGGTCTCAATCGAAACGCGCGGCAACTGGCATCCCGACGGCTGGCATTTCAGCACGCGCGACGACGAGTGGCTCATCAGTCGCAACGGCTGGGGCGAGCCGACCGACTTCTATTCGGTCGCGCACCACGAGATCGGGCACGCGCTGCTCTACCACGAGTCGATCCCGGCGTTTGCAGCGCGCGTTCGAGACGGTCGCTTCGACAGCGACGAGCTGCGCGCCTATCTGGGCGCCGAAGCGCGCATCTCCGAGGTCGAGCATTTCGAAGGCCTGATCGACCCGCCCAGCCGCGTGGGGGCGTTTGGCAACGAGTACGGCGGCGAGTTCCCGCTCTATCGCTGGTTGATCACCAAGACCGACCTGCTGGTCGCGCAGGCGTGCGGTTATCGCTTGCGCGATACAAGCCCCTTTCGGCCGCTGACGGTGGAAGCAAAGCAGCTCTGGCGGTTCCGACCCGTCGCGGCGGCCCCGATTCCCGTCGCCGGGGCGGAAGCTCCGGCGTTGGCGACGAGCCGCAGCGAGCCGGTGAATCAGGCCGCTGCGTTCGATCTCGGCGTTCGCGGAGGTATCCCGCCGTACTTCGTGCGGCTGGCTTCAGGCGAATTGCCGGCCGGCTTCGAGCTGGATTCGTACCATGGCGAGCTGCGCGCGACTGACCCGCGGCCGGGCACCTACGAGCTGACGTTCGAAGTGCGCGATCAGGATCCGCGCGAGCCGGTTGTGACCGGCACGCTGCGCATCGAGGTCGTGCCGTAGCGCGCTGCTACAGGCATGTCTACACGGAGTGAATGAGCCGGCCGGGCGGGATCCGGAGCCGGTTCGCAGCGGCTCGCTACTATCCCTTGACCGCGCCCAGCGTCAGCCCGCCGACAAACTGCTTCTGCGCCACGAAAAACAGGATGATGCACGGGACCATCGTGACGACGCTGGCGGCCATCAACAGGTTCATGTCCGAGAAGTCGCCGTACTGGTTCTGGAATTGATTCAGTGCCACGGCGAGCGTCATCTGCTCCTCGCTTTGCAGATAGATCAGCGGGCCGAGGAAGTCGTTCCAGGTGCCGATGAACGTGAAGACAGCGGTGATCGCGATCACCGGCTTGCACAGCGGCAGCATGACGCGCCACCAGGTCGTCAGGTGGCCGCAGCCGTCGATGCGGGCGGCCTCGACCAGCGCCTCGGGAACCTGCGCGAAGAACTGGCGGAACATGAAAATGAAGAACGGCGTGCCGAAGAACGCCGGCACGACCAGCGGCAGGATGCTGTCGACCCAGCCGAAGCCGCGGAACAGCAGGAAGAGCGGGATCATCGTGACCTGCGCCGGAAGCATCATGGTTGCGATCATGACGATGAAGAGCGCGCTGCGGCCGCGGAAGCGCAACCGTGCAAAGGCATAGCCGCACAGGCTGCACGAAAGCACCTGGCCGACCACACACAGCACGGTGATCACGATGGTGTTGGCCAGCGCGTCGAGAAACCCGGTCCAGGGCTGGCTGCCGATGCGGCGCAGGGCGTCGGCGTAGTTGGAGTACTGGGGCTCGGTAGGCAGCCAGTGAAAGGTCGTGGCGGAGGCTGACTCGGCCGCCTGAGCCGTGGTAGCCAGGCTGGTGACGGTCATCCAGTAGAAGGGGAACGCCATGACGAGAGTGCCGAGCAGGAGGACGACGACGGCGGCGACGCGGCTCATGGGGTGTGATCTCCGCGACGAAAGCTGGCATTCCGACTTCTTGCCCCGGCCGTTGGCGATGCGACCTGTGTCGAAGCGAATCGTGCTTGACGACCGGAATCAGCCGGTAGCCGTGCAGTTCGCGTATTCCGACATGACGCGGAGCGGCTCACCAACGCCAAACGCCTGGCGGCAGTGCCATCGGTCCGCGGCCGGGCCGTTGAGCTGTTCCCATAGCGGGTGCCGCCACTCATCGCAACGCCTCGTAGTACACCACTCGCCGCGTGCCGCGCATGATCAGCAGCGTCAGCCCCAGCACGATCAGCAGCAGGATCCAGGCCATCGCGCTGGCGTAGCCCATCGCTCCCAGGTCGAAGGCCTTCTTGTAGAGGTAGTAGACGTAGAAGTGCGTCGACGTTTCCGGTCCGCCGCCGGTCATCACGAAAACCTGCGTGAAAACCTGGAAACTGGCGATGATCGCCATGATGGTGTTGAAGAAAATCACCGGGCTGAGCATCGGCAGCGTGACGTTCGCGAACTTCCGCAGCGTGCGGGCGCCGTCAATCTCGGCGGCCTCGTACAGGTCGCGCGAGATGCCCTTCAGCCCCGCCAGGTAGATCATCATCGTCCCGCCGATCAGCCACAGGTTGATCGCCGCGAACGCCGGCACACCCCAGGTTTCGGCATCCTTTTCGAACCAAGCGGGGGCGACAAGTTGAAGCGGCGCGAGCAGCGGCCGCAGCAGCGCGTTGAGCAGCCCGTGCTCGTGGTGGAACACCCACTTCCACATGATCGCCATGCCGACGCCGGCGAGCACGCTCGGCAGGTACCAGATCGCGCGGAACATGCCGATGCCACGCATCTCGCGGGCCAGCAGCAGCGCGGCGATCAGGGCCGCGATCTGGCTGGAGGGCACCGCCAGCAGCGCGTACCAGGCCGTGACGTACACGGCTTTGCGGAAGGTCGGATCAAACGTGAGCGCCTCGCGGAAGTTGTCCAGCCCGACCCACTCGGCCCGGTCAATGGTCTGCATGGGGTTCCAGCGCGCGAAGCCCAGCAGCAGCGACATGACGATCGGAAACGCGCAGAACACGATGAAGCCGATCACCCACGGCGAGACCATCGCCAGGCCGGCGCGTTCCTCCTGCGTTGCCAGCCGGCCCGGCCGGCCGCGCCACCACCACCACAGTCCGAACGCCGCCAGCGGCAGCAGCAGCGCGGCGAACCAGCCGGCGATGCGGCCCCACGGCATGGGCGGCGAGCTGGCGCGAAACGACGCCAGCTGCCGCAGCGTCTGCTCGGCCCGTTCCAATTCCGGCGCGGTCGGCCGGCCCAGCTTGAAGATGGCTTCGAAGCACAGCTTGAGCGTGTCCATGAACTGCGGATCCGCCGGCCATTCGATCGGACGTGCTACGGCGGCGCCGCGCAGAAAAACGTCGTCGTTCTCCGGCTTGGCCGCGGGATCCGTGAAGCAGGGGCTGCTGGCCACGCTCCGTAGCACGGGGATGGCCAGACCCGTATTGCAGATCATCTCCTGACCTTCGCGACCCAGCAGGAACTTCATCAGCCGCCAGCTTTCCTCCTTGTGGCGCCCGGCCTTGGCCATCGCCCACGCGACCGTCAACACGCCGTTGGATTCCGGCTTTCCGGCGGCATGCGGCAGGGGGGCGAAGTCCCAGTCGAATTTCTCGGCCGGGATCAGCCGGTAGAGCGGAACCTGCCAGCGGCCGAACGGGCCGGCCATGCCGATCCGGCCGGTCAGGAAAGGGGCTTGCCCGGTTTCGAGCTGCGTCTTGGCGCTGAGCAGCGTGCGCTCTTCGTCGTGAAACCAGGAGCGCAGCTTGTCGAGCGTGGCGACGACATCCGGGTCGGTCAGGTGAAACTGTTGAAAGCCGGGCTCTGCCAGGTCGAGGCCGTGCGAGAACAGGAAGATGCGGACCATGGACTCCCAGGTGACGACTTCGGCGCCATAGCAGCCCGGCAGTTGGCCGATCCGCCGGGCGGCCGCGTGGAACTCGTCCCAGGTCCAACCGGTTTTCGGCGGATAAGGTACGCCCGCCTGATCGAAGAGCTTGCGGTTGTAATAGAAGCCGACGCAGGTGAAGTCTTTTGGCAGCCCGACCAGGGTGCCACGGCCGACGCCGCGGGTCTGAGGGTCATAGCGGAAGGCATTCAGCGTGGCGGGGAAGAAGTCATCGAGGTCGGGCGCATCGGGCGCGCCGGCGGCCCGGTCGCGCGAGACGTAGGGCTCGATGTCCTCGAGCACGTCCTTCGAGGCGAAGGCCGCGACTTTTTCAAAGATGAGGTAGAAGAGGTCGGGTGGCTCTCCCGCCGCCAGCATGGTCTGGAGCTTGGTCTGAAGCTGCGCGGGCGAGCCGACGTTCGTGCGTACGATCTGGATGTCGGGGTTCTGCTGCTCGAAGGCCCCGATCAGCTTGCGGACGATCTCGTCTTCGGTCTTGTCGCCCCAGTGCAGGATGCGCAGGACGGTTTGCCCCGCGCGCGGCGGGGCGGACCGGATGGGGCGCGTCAGAAACCACGCGAAGGCCCAGAGCACCAGCCCGAGTGCTGCCAGCCCCAGCAGCGTGCGGAGGGCGGCGAGTGCAACAGTCGCGATGCGGATCATGCGGTTCATGAATGGGCCGCCTGCACCCCGGTCGTGCGCGGTCGCAGGCGGCGGCGCGGTTCTGGCCGTGGATGCCGGCTGCAATATACTTTTGGGCTTGGACGACCGCAAACCAACCCGAGGCGCGCCATGAACTCAACACAATCGCACCCATTAACCGTCCGCCGACATTGCCACTCGCAGTTCGTGATTCGCGCCGCGACGGCCTGGCTTACGGCAGCGGCCGCGCTCGCTGCGGAGTGGCCTCCCGCGCCGCCGATCGCTTTGCCTGCAACGGATCGGGCCGAGAGGCTGCCGGAGTCGATCAGCGCCGCCGCCGGCAAGAACGGCATGTGGGCGGTAATCTTCTCGTACAAGCCCGATGTGGCTCCGCAGCGCGGCGTCTTCCTCGCGGGCTCGTTCAACAGTTGGAGCAGCCAGTCCACCCCGATGACCGACGCCGACGGAGATGGCGTGTGGACGGCCCAGGTCTCGCTGGGACCCGGCGAGTATCAGTACAAATACGTCGTCGACGGCGATCGCTGGGTTCAGGACCCGCTGAATCGCGAGGGCGCGCCGGACAATCACGGCGGCAACAACTCGGTGCTGCGGATCGGCAAGCTTGCGGCCCTGACGCGCTCCGCCGCCAGTGTCGGCGACGGCCAGATTGACGCGTATGGTCTGCTGCATCAGCCGAACGTCCCGATGTTCTGGCAGCGGCTGGACGAGCAGCGCGTGCTGGTGCGTTACCGCACGCTGGCGCACGATGTTTCGAGCGTTTCGCTGGCCGTCCGTGATGGCCCGACGGTCGACCTGCACCTGGAGAACGAGGGGCCGTTGTTCGCCATCTGGGAGACGGCCGCTGCGCTTCCGCTGAAGGGGGCATCGGGCGCCTCAGCTCTGGAATATGTGTTTGTACTCGAAGACAAGGCGGGCAAGGTGACTGATCCGCGGACGTACAGGAAGGAAACCGGCCACGAATCCATTTTCCACACGCCCGAGTGGGCCCGCCACGCGGTCTGGTACCAGATCATGGTCGACCGCTTCCGCAACGGCTCCCCCGAGAACGACCCCGACAAGACCGTGCCATGGACGCACGAGTGGTTCTCGCCCGCGAACTTCGAAGGCAGCGAGGGGCAGACCTTTTACAAGTACTTCGTCTTCTTCCGCCTCTACGGCGGCGACTTTCAGGGCGTCGAGCAGCAGCTCGGCTACCTGAAGGAGCTGGGCGTCAACGCGCTTTATTTCAACCCGGTCTTCAAGGCGCCGACGCACCACAAGTACGACGCCGACAACTACCTTCACATCGACGACCACTTCGGCGTGAAGGGCGACTACGAGGCGGCCGCGTCCGTCGAGGACCTGAACGACCCGCGCACCTGGACCTGGACTCCCAGCGACAAGGTCTTTCTTGCGTTTCTCAAGAAGGCCAAGTCGATGGGCTTCCGAGTCATCATCGACGGCGTTTTCAATCACGTCGGCGTGCGACACCCGGCCTTCCAGGACCTGCTCAAGAACGGCAAGGACTCGCAGTACGCCGACTGGTTCGACGTCACGTCGTGGGAGCCGTTCACGTACAACGGCTGGGCCGGCGTGAAGGACCTGCCGGCATTCCGGAAGAGCCCCGACGGCCTGGCCAGCGACGCCGCCAAGCAGCACATCTTCAACGTGACGCGCCGCTGGATGGACCCCGACGGCGACGGCGATCCGCGCGACGGCATCGACGGCTGGCGACTGGACGTGCCCAACGAGATCCCCGCGCCCTTCTGGGTCGAGTGGCGTGACTTGGTAAAGTCGATCAACCCCGATGCATACATCGTCGGCGAGATCTGGGACCGCGCCGATCAGTGGCTCGACGGCCGCCACTTCGACGCGGTGATGAACTACCCATTCGCCCGCAACGCCGTCGCCTGGATCGGTCACAAGCAGCGCAAATTGAAAGCCAGCCAGATCGATAGCCGCTTGGCGGAGCTGCGGCTGGCCTACCCGTCCGCCGCGACGTACGTGCAGCAGAACCTGACGAACAGTCACGACACGGATCGCCTCGTGTCGATGATGCTGAACCCGGACCGCGAATACGACGCCGAGAACCGCGTGCAGGACAACGGCCCGGATTACAACAACGCCAAACCCGGCCCGCTGGAGTACGCGCGCGCCCGGCTGGTCGTCCTGCTGCAAATGACCTACGTCGGCGCGCCGATGGTCTACTACGGCGATGAGGTCGGCATGTGGGGGGCCGACGACCCGACCTGCCGAAAGCCGATGCTCTGGGAAGACCTCCAGCCCTACGCGAAGCCCGAAGAGAACTTCGTGATGAACGACCAGCTCGCGTACTATCGCGAGGTGATCGCACTGCGAAACGCGAACAGCGCGCTGCGTACAGGCTACTTTCGCACGCTGTTGACCGACGATGCCGCCGACGTCTGGGCCTTCGAACGGGCCAACGAATCCCAGCGCCTCGTGGTGGCGTTGAACGCGTCGCCCACGGCGGCCACCGTCACCATCCCGGTGCCGCAACCGGCCGCCGCCGGCTGGGAGGTCGTATTCGCCGGCGGCGCCGAGCAGACACCGGCGCTGGCGGGCAAGATCATCGAACCGGCCGGCGACAAGCTCATGGTTCACGTGCCGGCCATCGGCGGCGTGGTGCTGCGTGCACGCTGACGGACGACGTGATACCGGTTGGCACTGGCACCCGATGAAGCTCGATCCGGATGGTCGGCCTGAGCCGCCCGCATCGGGTGAGCCGGCGGAAGGGGTCTTCGCGGTGGATGCT
>CAYOHG010000005.1:0-22826 GCA_964403685.1 uncultured Planctomycetales bacterium | reverse complement strand
CGCGGTGATGCCGGGAAAGCGCAGCGCGCTTTCGTGCAGGCTGGCGCGGATCAGGCGCCCGTACAGGCCGCGGCCGCGCTGCTCTGGGGCGGTCCAGAACGGCCCGAGACAGACGCCGTCGTCGGACAACCAGTAGAACTCGCGCCGCTGAACATGCCAGACCTGCAACCAGCCGTTGGCGATCAGCGCCGGCCCCTCGCGCAGCGCCAGCAGGACGGCATCACCGCTGCGCAATCGACCAAACATCAGCCGGCTGAACAGCCGCCCGTGACAACGCGCGTACTCCGCCAGCAATTCCGCATCCGGCGGATGATCGCGATCAAAGCACTCGACCTGGGGGTCCGAAGATGACGGCTGTGGCGGCCCGGGCGTTTTGAAAACCGCGTAAACGCGATCGGACTGAAACACCCGCTCGCACAGCCGCACCAGGATCGACACGCCGGTGGTTTCGTCTTTTGTCGCACCGACGCGCGCCGATCGCGTCGCCGTCAGCCGCGTCACTCGCGTTTCCCTTCAACCGCGCCACTCAGCATGCGCCGCCTCCAACGTGCGCACAAACCGCTCGCCGAGCGTCTGACGTCCAAACTCACGCTCCGCCAGAGCGCGGCCCCGCCGCCCCATTCCCGGTAACTCGTCGCGCCGTTCGCGCAGCTCCAGCACGGCATCGGCGAAGGACTCGGGATCGTCCGGCGGCACCACCCGACCGCAGTCATTCTCGCGAATCATGTCGGCCACCCAGCCGGGATAGTTGTTCAGCACCGGGATGCCGCTGGCAATGTAGTCAAAGAACTTGTTCGGCGAAGTCCCGTAATAGAACGCCGGCAGGTTGCGCAGAATCATCATGCCGACATCCATACGCGGCAGGATGCGGGCCAGTTCGGTCTTGGGGACGAATCGCACCCAGGTCAGATAATCGCTCAGGCCCTCGTCGCTCGTTCGTTTCATCAGCCGCTCGCGCTGGCCGCCGTCGCCGATGAACACGAACCGGACTCCCCGCACGCCGCGCTTCCTGAGCACCGCCGCCGCGTCGACCACCGCATCCAGCCCGTTGGCCAGGCCGTGCGCGCCGCAGAAGACCAGCCGGAAATCGTCCGGCGGACCGAAGCGCGGGTCGTCGAGCGGTCCGTCGTCGGGCGCGAACAGGTCGAGATCGCAGCCATTGGGCACGAGCGTAATGCGCTCGGCGGGATACCCCGTGCGGGCGATGCCCTCCTTCATGCCCGGCGACAGCGCGATGATCCGCTGGGCGGCGCGATAGATGCGCCGCTCCATGCGCCGGGCGTACCAGATCAACGGCGGACTTTTCAGCACGCCGATGGCGATGGGGACTTCCGGCCACAAGTCGCGCACTTCAAACACGAACGGCACGCCGAGCCTGCGAGCGCCCTTCATGCCCGGAATCCCGACGGTCAGCGGCGTGGACGTGGCGAAGACCAGGTCGGCGTGCAGCCTCGAAACGACGCCGGCGGCGCTGCGGGCGAAATTGCCAAACGACCACAGCCGCCGAAAGAAGCCCATGCGATTGGCGTACGGCTCGGCGATGCAGAATACGCGGATACCGTCGATCTCGAACTCGTTGACACGCTGCGAGTGCTCGAGCACGTGTTCGGTGGCCGGGCTTACGCCGCAAATCATGCTGACCGAGTGGCCCGCCTCGATCAGGCAGCGGCTCATTTCATAGGAGCGGGTTCCGGTGGCTGCGTCGCGGGTAGCGAAGTGCTGGTGGATGTAGGCAACGTGCATACGACGGGGGCTTCCTTCGTCAACGGGGGCGCCACAGCCGCTGCGGTCAGGTCGCGGTGCATGGCAAACACCTCATAGCGCTCACTGCCAGCCGAGCTGCGGACCCATCCGATGGAAGCATACAGCTTTTCGGCCTTGATATTCGAGCGCTCGACCAGGCCGCAGATCCGGATGGACCCGCGCTGGCGAGCCTGCTGCTCGTTGTCGAGCATCAAATCGTGCCCGACGTTGCCGCCGCGATAGTCCGGGTGCAGCCCCAGCATCTTGGCAACTTCCCAGCCGGGCAGAACTTGCAGCGTGTACCCCTCGTTCCAATCGCGCTGCGCGAGCTTGCGCCCGAGCCGCCGTGCCAGCCACCACCAGACGCGCGGGCGAAACCAGACGTTGCGCAGCAGATGTTCGCGCGCGATCGCGCGGCTCAGGAACATGTTCGCCAGTCCGCCGTCGGGACGCAGCGGCTCCGCGTGGCAGTATCCGGCCACCCGACCGGTCGCGCGGTCGATCGCGATGCGGCTGTAACAGTCGCCGCCGGGCTGTACGTAGCGCCGCCGCAAGCAGTCGGCAATGCACGCGACGCCCAAGAGGGTCTCGATTTTGTCCGGGAAGCAAACGGCGTGAATCGCCGCCGTTTCATCGACGTATCGATCGGACAGGTCGACGATGTCAATGTCGAAGTGCTTGCGTGGGGTGAGCGACATGGCCTTCCTCCCCTCGGCCCGGATGACCGCGAAGCGCGGTGCCGGCATCAGAAATGCGCCCGGCGCGGGTCCGGCATTGCATGCCGGTGCACGCCAAATGGCGCCCCGCCCGGCACGTCCACACGTCGGAATGCCCGCTCAGCCGCTAGCGTCGGATCATGTAGATGATTATAGTCGCCTTGCTGTGCTGACTAGGACACTAGTTAGCGCCCGTGGCACGACTCAGGCGCCCACGGCAGGTGTTGGCTGCACGCCGACTCGCATGTGGACATCACGAGTGGGAATTCAGTTTTCCGAAAAGACGGTGCGAAAAAGCAACGGTCCGGGAAGGTTCAGTGGCAGCCAAGTCCCACGGCTCGGAATCCGACTCGCGCCTGGCGTCCGCGTGAAAACTCACGGCGCCTCGCCCGACCGCTCCGCGGGCGCGGTGGTAGAACTCGATTCCAGCAACGGCGCCAGGACTTCGGCCTGCTCGGCGGATTGGCGGTACGAGGGATCCAGTTCCAGCGCCCGCGCGAGAGCGCGGCGCGCTTCGTCGATTTGCCCGGCCCGCGCCTGGGCCAGCGCCAGCAGGAAATGAGCCGACGCACGTCGCGGTCGCTGCGCGATAACCGTCCTGAGCCGCTCCGCCGCCGCGCGCCATTCGCCGCGGTTCAGCTCCAGCACCGCCGCAAGCTCATTCGCACCGTAATGCCGCGGGGCGATCGCCAGCGCCGCTCGTAGAGCCGCATCCACGGTCGCCGAGTCGCCGAGCTGCATGGTGGCATGCGCCCGGACGACGTGCGCCGCCGGGTCGTCGGCCAGTGTCGCGTCGGCCAGCAGCGGCAGCGCCTCGGCGGGTCGTTCCGCGCGAACAAGTGCCAAAGCCAGCCAGTAGCGCGCCTCGCGATCGGCTGGATCCACCTTCAGGTCTTCGCTCAGCGTTTGGATCGCGGCCGGCGCACCCTCCGTCGCGCCGCGAATCGCGTGCAGTCGGGCCACATCGGCCTGGTACTCCGCCGGCAGCGCGAGAAGCGATTCAAGCAACCGATCGAGCTGTGTCCAGCGCTCCAGCGCTGCGAACACGAAACCCAGCCGCACGGCCTCGTCGCCCGTGAAACGCTCGTCCCCCCGATAGCCGGAAAGCGCCGCTTCAGCCGCGGCGCCGTCGTCGGTCGAAAGGGCCAGCTCGGCCCGCAGCAGCAGCGCGCTGGCCGCCGCACCGGGCGCTGGCGACAGGCGGCGGATGCACTCCCGCGCGACGGCGTCGTCTTCGGCACGGATTGCCGTCAGCGCGCGGAAACGCAGGTATTCGAGGGGAGCGTGATTCAGCGCCTGACATTTCCCGGCCAGCGCGTCGGCCAGTTCCGCCTCATCCAGCGCCACCGCAAGCAACGCCGCCCGTTCCAGCGTGGCAGCGCCCCAGGCCACGTCGGCCGATGTGTCGCTGATCTCCGCAAGCAGGCTCCGCGCCGCGTCGCGGTCGGCCAGCGCGTACATCGGGCGCCCCGCGGCGCGCAGCACGCGCTCAAACTCCTCGCGCCACTGCGATTCGCGCGTCAGCAGCCGAGCGGCGGGATCACCCGCGTCCGCCGACGAAGGCAATGCCTCGGCTGAGCTTCGGCCGCGCGGTGATTCGATGGAGCCCGGTGCGGCGACGCCTTCCGTGGGCTGCGTACCTGAGCCGGACGTCGAAGCTCCAAGCGCCTGCTCCAGCGCCGCGACGCGCTGTTCGAGCTCGGCGATTCGTCCGGCTAGTCGCGTCTGCGCCGTCTGCGATCCCGAGCCGCGCGAGCTCAGCAGCCACATCAACCCGATAAGCGCCGCCAGCACTACCGTCGTAGTGATCCAGAGCGCATACAGGCGCTCGATAACGTAGCGGCCCGAGGGTTGTGCGGTAGCGGCGGCCGGCCGCGCAGGAGATGTCGCCCCCGTTCCCGAGGACACCGACGAGAATGCCGGTGGCTTTGGCTGCACGATCAGTCCTTTGGCGTGGGTGGGTCGTCCTCGCGATCGTCCGGCGGCGGGCCAGGCGGCGAATCGCTCCGGTCGCCGGTCGCCGCGGCAATCTGCTCCTGGCTGATTCGGTAAGCGCCCCAGGCGTCGACGTAGGGCGTGCGGTTGCGTGCCGCGCGGCGGGCCACGAGCAGCCGCCCGGCCCGCACCATCAGCAGCGAGCCCACCAAAAAGACGATCGCCGCGATCGCGGTGAACGTCAGCACGCTGGTCGCGGCCAGCAGCCGCTGTTGCGGGCTGGGCGATGGTCGCCACGGCTCCGCCAAGGCGCGCTCCTGCGACAAGTAGAGCAGGTACAGGACGCCGATCGAGAGCAGCACCAGCCCCCCGACGACGAACAGGGCCGCCAGTCGCTTGGATCGTCCTCGCACCTCGCCGGTCATCGCCGCTGCCTCTTCAAACGAACGACTCAGGTGGGCCATGCCAGCCCGGCGCGCGGGTTCATGCTGATCAACTCATCCGCACGCCGCAGAAGTTCCGCCGCCTCCGGTGAGACCGATCGGGGCACGACGATGCGGACGATGGCGTACAGGTCGCCGGTCTGCCCACTACGCGCCTCGCGCACGCCGCGGCCGCGCAGTCGCAGCCGGGCGCCGCTCGAGGTGCCCGGCGGCACGATCAGCCGGGTCGGCCCGTCGAGCGTAGGAATGTCGATCTTGGTGCCCAGCACCGCCTCGGCGATCGTCAGTGGCAGTTCCAGTGAAACATCCAGCCCGTCGCGCTGAAAATACGGGTGCGGCCGGATGCGGCAGCGGATGTACAGGTCGCCCCGACCGGCGGGACCGACGTGACCGTGACCGGCTATGCGGATGCGCTGCCCGTCGCTCACGCCCGCCGGAATTCGAACGTCCAGCCGCTCGGCATGTCCGCCGGAGAGCGAGCCCAGGCGAATCTCCCGCGTGCAGCCGCGCGCCGCTTCTTCGAAGCTGAGCGGCAATTCCTGCTCAAGGTCGACCGGAAACGCCTCATCGTTGCGGGCAGAGCCGCTCCGCGCGGCGCGGCGGCGGCGCGTGGCGGTGCCACCCCGGCTGAAAAACTGCTCGAAGACCGACGACAGATCGCCGAAGTCAAGATGGATGCCCTCAACGTGCACGCCGTTGGCCGGACCCCAGGTGCGAAAGTCCGGGCGGGGGCCGCCGGCGCCGAATCGGTCGTAATCGGCACGGCGGCGCGGATCGCCGAGAACCTCGTAAGCCGCCTGGAGGTCTTTGAAACGGCTCTCAGCGGTGCGATCGCCGGGATTGCGGTCCGGATGGTACTTCTTGGCCAACCGGCGATAGGCCTGCTTGATTTCCTCGGGCGAGGCGCTGCGCCCCACGCCGAGAATCTCGTACGGGTCTTTCAAGGAATCTCCTCGATCAACAGGCGCGCCGCCTCGTCGGCGTAGGAGCTGTCCGGGCACTCGCGGATGATCTTGTTGCACAGCTCGCGCGCCTCGGGGTAGCGCTTGAAGGCGATGTAGTTGCGCGCCTGGGCCAGCCAGGTCTTGCCGCTGGCGCAGGTCTGGTCGATCACCTCCGACCAGACCGAGCCGTGTTCCTTCATGCGGTTGAGCATCTCGCGGGCGATCGCAGCAGCCTCCGTCTTGGGGTATTTGGTGATGATCTCGTCCAGCGCCTTGTTGGCCTCCGCGATCCGCCGGGCGCGCAGATCGTTGCGCGCTTTGACCAGCACCTGCGCGGCCGTTTCATCGTCGACGAACCTGCTCATTTCGTCCTTGAACTCGTCATACTGCTTTTCCAGCTTTTCCTGAAGCCGCCGGGCCAGCTTCGCACCGTCGACGCCGCGGAAGAAGATCCTCACCGAGCGGACCAGGTCCGCGGCTTCCGCGAACTTGCCGGACTCAGCCGCCGTGTTGGCCCGCAGCAGCCGCTCCCACGCCATGACCTCCATCAGGTCGACCGTCTCGGTCATTTCCGCCATGCGCGGGTCGCCGACGACGCCTTCGCCACCCAGGAACGCCTTTCGGATGGAGCGGAACGCGCTGCGATAGTCGCCGCTCACGACATAGTCGTGCGCCTTGGCGATCAACCCATCCGCGATCGCCGCTTCCTCCGGATGCATGCGCGAGGCCGGGTTCTCGCTCAGCACCTTCAGCAGCGCTGCGAAGATGTCCCCGCCGGCGGCGTTGAACGCGATCTTGCCCTCGGGGTTGACCACCACGATGCTCGGAAACACCTCGATGCCGTAGTCCTTGGCGGCCTCGGATTCGAACGCAACCGGGAAGAGCACCTTGTGGTCGAACATCCACTGCTGAACGCTGCTGCGCGAGGCATCCGTGACCCCCATGACCATCACGCCGCTGGCGCGCCCGAAGGCCGAGTTGTTTTCCACCAGGTTGAGCAACGGCAGGATCGCCTCGCCGCCCGAATGGAATCCCGCCATGAAAACCAGCACGATGACCATGCCGCGGAGCTGCACCATGTCCGGCGGCTCGCCGACGACGTTCATCCAGTCCTTGCCCTCGACCGCCGGGGCGAAGTCGCCCACCTTCAGACCGGTCGGCTGTTGCGCGTAAGCCGTGCCGCCGAGAAGCATGCCGAGTGTGGCCACCAGGATCGCAAGTCGTGCCATGGGAACTCTCCGCCGCAGCCCGGCGCTCGCATCGGCGGTTCCGCCGGGCAATTGCGCTGATCTCGAAAGTAGTATAGCGACAGGGAATTCGCCGCGGCAGCCGACGGCGTGACCGGCGCGGCGCAGGCCGTCCCCGGTGCCCGCGCGACAGCGGCCGGACGCCCCCGGCTTGCTGCGATGAGCCTGCGGACGAGGCTCCGGCCGTCGACCGGCTACGCGCGCCGCGATTTCCTGCTACGCTGCTGGGACTGCCGGAGCTGCGGACGCTGCCGCGGGAGAGATCGGATGGACGCTTTCACGCCCCCCGAACACTGGGGATCCGACGCGCTGCTGCGCGAGCACCCCGATCCGGCCGCGGCGACGCTCGGCGCGCTGCCGATCGACCGGCAGCGGGTCGTGCAGTCGGCCGCGTTTCGCCGCCTTCAGCACAAGACGCAGGCGTTCGTGACCGGCCGAGACGACCACTACCGCACGCGCCTGACGCACACGCTCGAAGTCGCCCACCTGGCGCGGCTGCTGGCCGCGCGACTGGGGGCGAGCGAAGACCTGGCCGAAGTCGCTTCGCTGGCGCACGATCTCGGGCACCCGCCCTTCGGGCATGCCGGCGAGCGCGCCCTGAATGAATGCCTGCGCGATCACGGCGGCTTCGAGCACAACGCCCATGCGCTGCGTGTCGTCGAGTACCTCGAGCACCCCTACCCGCAGTTTCGCGGGCTGAATCTCACGCGCGTGGTTCGCCGCTGCCTGGCCGCACACTCCACCCGTTTCGATCACCCGGCTGTCGATCCGCCCGCCGCCGCTCGCCCGGCGCCGCTGGAGGGTCGCATCGCGGCGGTCGCCGACCAATTGGCCTACACGCTTCACGATCTTTCCGACGGCGCCTTCGCGGGGTTGATTCAAGTCGAAATGCTCAGCTCGATCGAACTGTGGCGCTGCGCCCGAGACGAATCGCCAACCGCCAGCGAGTGGCTGCGGCACCTGCGACCCACACTGGACCGCATGCAGGAGCAATTGATCGACGACCTCGCGCACACCTCGACGGCCCGCGAGGCGGTGCACGGACCAGCGCCCGCGGCGATGCCCGAACTGCGCTTCTCCGCGGCGATGCAGCATGACCTGGATCGTCTCAACGAACTGCTCACCGAGCGTGTCTACCGTGACCACCAGCTCGTGCGGATGGACCGCAAGGCCGAGCGGATCATCCGCGCGCTGTTTGACGAGTACGTGCGCCAGCCGGGACTGATGCCGCCACGATTCGCGGCCCGCGCCCAGCAGCAGGGCGCAGCCCGCGTGGCGGCCGACTACATCGCGGGCATGACCGACCGATTCTGCCTGCGGGAACACGCCCGGCTCTTCGACCCATCTATCGATGCCTGAACGCCTGCTGAGAGTGGAGCACAGCCGCCCTCGGCTGTGCCTGAAGTGAATGGAGCACAGCCGCCCTCGGCTGTGTCTGAGGTGAATGGAGCACAGCCGCCCCCGGCTGTGTCTGAAGCAAGTGGAGCACAGCCGCCCTCGGCTGTGTCTGAGGTGAATGGAGCACAGCCGCCCCCGGCTGTGTCTGAAGTGAATGGAGCACAGCCGCCCTTGGCTCTCCGTCATGCACACATGCCGACGCAAAGGCCGTCGGCATGGCACCCGGCATGGCACCCGGCAACGCACGGCTGCGAGTATCAGGCTTCTTATCGCCTTCCAGCCAAACGGACGCGAACCGCGAACTACTCACTCGCGGGCGCGGCTCGCGATCTGCCAGCCGCATCCAGGCAGCGCGGTACACTGGCCGCCACGATGCCTCGTGCTCCTGACAAGCTTGACACCCGCGCCCCCATGCCGCCGCAGGAGCTGCGCCGCCGACTCGATTTCGACGACCAGCACCTGCTGGCCGAGTGCACCGTTGACACGTACAAAGCCAGCGGCCCCGGCGGGCAACACCGCAACAAGGTCAGCTCCGCGATTCGGCTGCGACATCGGCCCAGCGGGCTGGTGGTGATCGCCGAGGAGGATCGCTCGCAACACGCCAATCGGGCAGTGGCCTTGCACCGGTTGCGGTCGGCGATCGCGCTCGGGGCCCGTCTGCCGCTGGCGCCCGGGCCGCCGCATTGGCCCGCCAGCGTGCAACTGCAATCCGGCCGGCTGCGCGTCAACGAAAGCAACGCCGCGTTTCATCATGTACTGGCGCTGGTGCTGGACGCGGTAGCGGCGTTCGGCGGGCGGATTTCCGAGGCGGCGGCAACGCTGGAGCTGACGGGCAGCAACTTGACACGCCTGCTGGCAGAGCATCCCAAGGCGTGGGCGCTGGTCAATGAAATGCGCACATCACACGGCCTGCCGCCATTGAAACAATGAATGCCCGGCGCGCAGCGCTGCACATATCTTCCGTAGTGCCCGTTTCTGCATTGCGCAATCGACGACTGTGACTTCGCGGTACCGGCCCCGACGCGGCAAGCTCGGGAAATGTCGCATCGCGTGATCGACCCATCAATGCGGCTGCTGATTTGCGGTGCCGCAGGTCGTTCCAAAGCGCGCCAGCAGCCGCTCCAGATCGGCCACATCCACGTCGCCGTCCAGGTCGCCATCGCCCTGTTCCATGCTCGCATCGGCGGCGCCGAAATGAACGAGCAGAGTCGAGAGGTCCAGCAGGTCAATGTCGCAGTCACCGTCGAGGTCGCCCACCGCACAACCTGCGACCGCGCAGCCCGGCTGCACGATCCGCACCGCTCGGTCCGCAGCCAGTTGCGAGAACAACTGGGCCTCACCGTTTGGCCAGATCACCTTCAGCTCGTCGATCACCGCCGCCGAACCCAGGCCGAAATGCACGCTTCGCGGCGGCCCGCTGACAAAGGAGGATCCACCCAGCACAGCCCGAACCAGCCGTGTCGCTCCAATCTGTAGCTCGACCCGCGCCCCGACCGCTTCGCGGTTGAAGCCCGCGCCAACCAGCTCGACTTCCAGCCAGTGCCGGCCGGCGGTGTTCGAGTTGTTCGCGTACAGGCGCGGAGAGCCGCCTTCGTCGGTCACCAGCAGATCGAGGTCGCCATCGCGGTCGTAATCGAACGGAACCAGCGCTACGCCCAACGGAAACAGCCCGCTGGTCGCGGTGTCGTTGGTGAACCAGCCGCCGCCCATGTTGCGATAGAGCCGCCCGGGAGCGTTCAGCGCGACGAAAACCAGGTCCTCATCGGCGTCGTGATCGAAATCGGCAAACGTCGTTCCCCAGCCGACAACCGTGGTGGTGCCGCCGTACGATCGGCAGCCGCGCTGCGAACCCAGGTCGGTGAATCGTCCGGTTCCATCATTCACGTAAAGCACACCGTAGTTGATGTTGGTGGAGTACAGATCGAGGTCGCCGTCATTCTCGATGTCACCGACCGCCAGGCCCATGTCCGAGCCGACGTTGCTGACGCCGGCCTCGCCGCTGACATCGACGAACGGCAAGCTGCTGCCGCGACGGGCGTGGAAATCGGCCCCGCCATCGACAGCGGAATGCAGGTCCGGTTCGCCGTCGCCATCAAAATCGGCCAGCACGGTCGTCCAGCTTCGTCGGCGCTGTCCGAGGTCGGCCCCGAACGAGACGGTCGCGTCGCTGAGTTGCAGGCCGCCATCATTGCGCAGGAATACGCCGGGGCCACCCTCGCCGCCGCCTGAGCCGTTGTGCATGAGCAATACGTCAAGGTCGCCGTCGCAGTCGGCATCTCCGACGGTGAGGCTGCCGACTCCGGTTTCGTGGAAGCCGATCTGCTCGGGAAGCTCGACCCGCTCGAAGCGCCCTTGGCGATTGGCTAGAAGCTCGAACCAGGTTCCGGAACTGCCGGCGTCCTTTCGCCCCAGCATCAGTTCGGGCCAGCCATCGCCGTCGAGATCCGCGAACATGGCGATCGCAGCAAGTCCCACGTCAGGTGGCAGCACGGTTTCGCTGACGTGCGCAAACGAACCGTCGCCCACGTTGCGAAAGACGCGCGGCGGCACGTAGTCGCTGCCGGCAAAGACCACGTCCAGCCAGCCGTCGCGATCGAAGTCGGCGACGCTCGCCGAGAAACGCAGCACCGAATGCGTGTCGTAGAACAGGCCGCTGGATGCGGTCACATCCTGGAACGAAATGGTCTGTCCCAGCGCCGATGCACCGAGCAGGAGCAGCACCGCGCCGCACGACGCACGCCCGTCCATGTGAAACCTCCGATGGGGCGGATCTGGCTCCACGTCACCGTGTGCCCCGACGTGCGAATGGGCGGCAGGAACCGGGGCGTGTCGCGGCCGCAACTCAACACTATACCGCGAATCCCCTGCCGGCCGTCCGGGAATCGAAGCGAGCCCCCCGGTCCGCAGCCCGAAACGCATCACCCGGTGGATACTCGAATCGTTTTTTGCGCCCCGGTGCCCCGGAGGATGCCGGCTTCACCGCTCCCGAAACCCGAATCGCGCCGCGGACCCGGCGCCGGCGTGAAGCTGTGGCTCGGAAGGCCCGATGCACAAGCTGCCAGTAGGAATGGAGCGACGTTGATGTCGTACCTGCTGATCGTCAACCCCAGCAAGCTCCTGGCCAGCCTGATTGCGGACGTCGTCGGCGTGAATGCCGACTCGGTGATCTGCGTATCGGATGTTCCGGCGGCCCTGACCGCGATTGTCCGCGCGAAACCGGTCGCCATCCTCAGCGCGCTGGAATTAAGAGGATTCAACGGCGGAGCGCTGGTGGCGGCCCTCAAGTCCGACGCCTGCTACCGCTCGATCCCGGTGGCGCTGATTACCAGCGAGCTGGAGCTCGCCATGCAGCTTCCGATCGCGGCGGACTGTGTCGTATCGAAAGATTCGGCCGGACTCGTGCAACTGCGCCGATTCCTCGATTCCGTCGGCGTCCAGTGCCGCGTCGCACCGTCGAGCGTCACGGCTCCGCGCCAAAAGCCGCTCAGCGGCCGCATCCTGCTGGCCGAGGACGCCCAATCGATTCAGAAGCTGGTGCGCCAGATCCTGCACGTGGCCGGGGCGGACGTGGTGGCTGTAGACAACGGAGAGCAGGCGCTGGCGATCGCCGAGGGCGGCACGTTTGACCTGATTCTGATGGACATCGAGATGCCGGTAATGGACGGCTGGGAGGCGACGGCCCGGCTGCGCGAGCGGGGCGTGGGCGCGCCCATTGTCGCATTCTCCGCGAACAGTTCCAGCGAGTTCCGTCAGAAGGCCCTGGAGCGCGGCTTCTGCGAGGTGCTGCCCAAGCCAGTGCCGCGAGCGGTACTGTTGGAAATCTGCCAGCGCTACGCGGGCGGGGCGGTGATGGCCGACGAGAAGCGGCAGCACCCGCCGAAGCCGCTGGAGACGCGCTGCGTGAGCAAGGCGCCGACGTCGCCGTTGCAGGCCGAGTCGCCGTCGACACCCCTGCCGAGTCCCGTGTAGCTGTAGCCGGATGCAGTGCGGTCACCGGCGTCGACAAAGGACGTGCCGGTATGCCGCTCGGCGAGTCGTCGACGCCGCTGGGTCCGCCAGTCGTCGATTGGACTGCGGCCGGGATGCGGCTGTTTGGCAAAAGGAAACCGCCGCAGGGGGCTGCGCTCCAGGCCACCAGTCCGAACCGGCATTCACCCCGCCCCGATCCGCCGCTTCGCCGATCCCACATCCGGGTTCTGCGTCACGCACGTCCTTAGAATGTTCAGCGACTTGCGGAATGCTTTCCAGCCCGTGTGCGACAGCCGGCACGGAGCTTCGCCGACCCGCGGGTATCCCAGCTCGGTCGCGAACGGCTGCACCCGCTCCCAGTTCTCGAACAGCCGGCCCCAGTCGCTGTTCAGGCAGTCGCGGACGGCCTGCTTCGCCCGCGTCGGATACCAGTAGCTGTCGTGGTAGATCACGCTGGCGATGTACGCCCACGGCGCCAGCCAGGTCTTCAGCGACCACTCCACTGGCCCCTTCAGCGGACCCCAGTAGATCTTGTGCTGCATGCGGCTGGCGAAGGTCATCTTCTTGAACGGCCCGGCGAAGTGCCAGTTCTGCTCGGCCGCGTCCCGGTCGCCGACAATCTCGATTTTCGCCGGATCGCCGCAACCCAGCCCCAGCTCGTGTGCCATGCGGATGTACTTGATGGACAGCGGGTCCATGCCCATCAGCCTGGCGGCCACCGCGTCGATCGCAACCTGGTCGGCGCCGGCGAGGATCACGTTCTTCACGAATGGCACCATGCAGCGCGGTCCGGGACCGTCGCCGGCGAACGTGCCGTCCATCACGGCGAACACGCCGCGGTGAATCTTCTTCTGGATCATCAGCAGGTCGACCAGCGTCTCGTGGATCACCGGGTGGGTCCAGTGCCGGTGCTCGTTCAGCAGGCCGCCGAAGGCGTTCTTCATTGCGCCGGTGGTCGTCGTGAAGATGTGCGTCTTGACGGTCGGCAGGTGCAGGATGTTTTCGCCGATGAAGCGCTTCGGGATCATGAAACCCTTGGGATACACCTCGTTGAGGCAGGTGAACCTGCGGGTCAGGTCGCCGACCGCTTCGTCGACCGGAATCCATTCGTTGCCGGGTTCATAGAGGTGAACATTGCGCAGGCCGTGCGCGTCGGTGACCTGCACCTGCTTGTTCTCGCGCTCGCCGAAGCGCGCGTCGATCACGACCGTGCGGTTGTGGCAAGCGTGGATGAGGTTCGGATCATAGCCGTCGCGCTTCATGGCGCGGATCACGCCGTCGAGCTGCCAGGGCGTCGTGCTGCTGGCGGGAAAGAAGAAATGCCACGAAATGTTGACCTTCAGCGCCGTGTCGACGTCCTTGGCCAATACATCCTGGTAACCCGCCAGGTTCATCAGCTCGTGGTAATCACGCAGCACCGTGGCCGGCGTGGTCCGCAGAATCGCGACAGGCGTTCGGCTCATGCGTACTCAGCTTCTCGATGGCCGCGGCGGCCGTGGAGCGCTCCAACCGCTCCAACTCGTCGACGCCGCCGGCACAGGCGCGGATTGTATTCGAAGCGCGGCAAGGCGGCGCGAGTGCCTATCGAAGGCCACGCGTTCGCTCGGCCGTCACCAGGCGGTGCGCGGCGCGGGTCGGTTCCGGCAGTCGGTAACCCCCGCCGCAGGAAAGTACGATCCGCACCGCGCTGTCGAGGTCGCATCGGTGCCCAGCGCTGATGTACAGCGGCTTGACGCTGTCGCGCGTGCGGAGCACAGCGCCGACGCACTCACCGCGGTCGACCAGCGGCGCCCATGAGCCGCGCCGCGCGGACGGCTGGTCGTGTTCGCCGCACAGCCGCGACTTGGCGCAGCCGATAGTCGAACGCGCCAGCCACAGCCCGAGGTGGCAGGCCAGGCCGAAGCGGCGCGGGTGAGCCAGGCCATGGGCGTCGCACAGGATCACCTGCGGCTCGCTTCGCAGCTTGCGAAACGCCGCCAGCACCGCCGGCAACTCGCGGAAACTCAGCAAGCCCGGGACGTAGGGAAAGCGACACCGCCGGCGGCCGATGACCTGCTCGACAATCCGGCGGGCGGGGCGATCCCACACCACCACTCCGGCGATGACCTGCGAGCCATCGGGCGAGAACGCACAATCGACCCCTGCGACAAGGCGCGGCTCGACTTCGAATGGAACGGACCGGACGCGCTTGGACAGCTTTTCCTGAAGCGCGATCGCCGCCGCGACGTTGCGCGGCCAGGCGTGCAGGCACGGAAAGGTCATTTCGACGCCAGCGCGCCCGCGACCGCCTGCACCGCGGCGACCGCACGGTCGATCCCCGCGCGATCGACGTCCAGGTGCGTCACGGCGCGGATGCGCTGCGGGCCGATCGCGATCATCCAGATGCCGGCCGCGCGCAGCCGCTGGGCGAAATCGGCAGCGGTGCCGGCGGCTGGCTCAATATCGATCATCACGATGTTCGTCTCAACGGCGGCCGGGTCAACGCGCACGCCCGGCAGCTCGGCGATTCCCTCCGCCAGCCGCCGCGCGTTGGCGTGATCGACCGCCAACCGCTCGATGTGGTGGTCGATCGCGTACAGCGCCGCTGCCGCCAGAAGGCCCGCCTGCCGCATCGCCCCGCCGAACATCTTGCGGAACCGCTGCGCGCGGGCGATGAACGGGCGTGAACCGGCGATGATGGAACCGACCGGGGCTCCCAGGCCCTTCGAGAAGCACATCGAAACCGAATCCACGTGCTGGGTGTAGTCGCAAGGCTTGCGGCGCGTCGCGACGCACGCGTTCATGAGCCGCGCGCCATCCAGATGCACATGCAGGCCGCGCTGGTGCCCGAAAGCGGCCACCGCGGCGAACGTCTCAAGCGGCCAGATCGAGCCGCCGCCGCGGTTGTTTGTGTTCTCCAGGATCACCATGCGCGAGTGCGCGAAATGCGCACTGTCGGGGCGCAGGGCGGCCTCGACCTCCGCCGGCCCGAAGATACCGCGCTCGCCGCGGATGACCCGAATGCTCACGCCGGAGAGCGCCGACGGCCCGCCGGTCTCGTAGTTGTAACTGTGCGTGGTGTCGTCCAGGATCAGTTCGTCACCCGGCTCGCACACGGAGCGGATGGCGACCTGGTTAGCCATCGTGCCGGACGGAACGAACAGGGCCGCTTGCGTGCCCAGGAACGCCGCCATGCGCTCGCTCAGCCGGTTCACCGTCGGGTCGTCGCCCAGCACGTCGTCGCCGAGCTCGGCGGCCATCATCGCGGCCTTCATCTCGAGCGTCGGGCGCGTGACGGTGTCGCTGCGCAGGTCAACGATAGGGCTCATACCGCTCCTTCCACCGTGCCGCGGCCTTCTTCACTTCGCTGTTCACCCGCTCGATCTCGCGCTCGATCGCCTTGGTGTTGTCGCTTTCCCAGAACTTGTCCGTCTTGGCATCCTTGATCTTGCAGATCTTCACGACCGCGTTGTAGGCCAGCAGGCTCTTGGCCGCATCGGGCCCCCCGACGTGATCGACCAGCCGCCCCGCGGCGCCCGGCGTGCACTTGACGAGCGTCTTGATCAACCCCGGCTCCTCCAGCCCGCGCGTGAACAGGAAATCCACCGCCGCGGAAGTCGAGAGCGCCGCCAGCGTCTCATACGCATCCTGCCGCAGCTTGTCGTCGATGCCCTCGCGTTCAGCGTACTTCTTCACGGCCGCGTCGGCCGAGAGGATCGTCAGTTGCCTGACCGCGGTCAGCACGCGCTTGACTTCCGCCGGCTTGGCGTCCTCCGCTTCGAGCACCGGCTTGAGGTCCTTGTCGAAGACCTGCGTGCGGTACTGATCGAAGGCGTCGGCCATGCGCTGGGCGAGCGCCTTCGGTTCCGCCACCGCCGACGGCGAGACGACCGCGCCGAGCTTGTCGCCCTGCGGCGTGACAAACAGGATTTCGAGGTTGGTGCGGGGCGGCAACCCCCACTTTTCAAGGAGTTCCGGGAATCGGCTGCGCGACAACTGCGAGCAGACGAAGCGCTTCGACAATTCTCCAACGATCGGGTTTCGAAACGACTCCTTCTGCGCGGTCTCGATTTCGTCCGGGCGGTCGCCCTGCCGGCTGACCACGTAGAACATGATCGGCTTGCCGCTCTGCTCGGCCTGTTTCACGGCCTGAGCAGCGTCGCGCAGCCAGTTGATCGAACCACTCTGGGCGAAAGCCGCCGGCGGCGCCAACAGCGCCAGTCCCACGGCGATCCACAGCGTTCGGTGCATGGCCATTCTCCGCTTCACACCTGTCGGTCACATCGGACTCAGCCCATATTGTATCGGCTGCCGCAAGGCCCGCGGCCGTTCGCTGGCCCCGCCGGCGAGGGTCGGCCCGCGCTTCAATGCACCCGGAACAGGTGCTGCGTTTCGCCCTGAACCGAGCGCTCCGCGTGCAGCCTGTGGAGCCGCGGACCACTGCCCGGATCGGCAAGCAACTGCTCCAGCAGCAGCGCATTGCGGCGGCCTTCTGGTGTCTGCGAGGTCTGAATCGCGAAGAAATGCGGACCGCGCTGCGGGTCGGCATGCGTAATGTAGCCCCGAACGTCGTTCAGCCGGGCCGCGTCGTCCGGGTCGTACTCGTTCCACGGCGACAAGCGCAGGTCGGCGTAAAACGCGATCCGCCGCTCGCTGCTGCCACCCAGCAACACGCGTCCACTGGCGTCTGCCTCATGCTCAACCAGCCAAACCGCCGCTCGGGAAACGAATGCATCGCCGGCGTTGGGCACGCGCAGCGCGTAGCCCGCCAGCGGCACGACGCACGCGACCGCAAAGACCCATTGCGATCCCGGCCAACGGGCGCGCAGCCACTGGCCAGCCGCGACCGCGGCCGTTGCCGCAAACGGCAGCAGCAGCAGCACGCTGATGAGTGTGTGCCGCGGGTCAAGGTAGCCGGCGCGCCATTGCAGCAGCGCCACCAGCGTCGCGTGAATGGACAAGCAGCCCGCGACGATGTTGACGCCGGGCTGCGCAAGAAATCGTCTCAGCCGCCACAAGCCGACCACCCCCAGAACGGGGATCACCACCCGTCCCGCTCGGCCCGTGTGATAGAGCATCAGCCCGACGGATTCGTACCAGTTCGTCTGCTCGCGCGCCAGAGTCGCCACCGTCGGTCCGCCCTCACTGCGTCCAGCACAGACGAATTGCTCGACCGGGTGCTTGTCCTGCTTCGGGCTGAGCTGGCCGATGGCGACGGCATAGGGCGTCGCCAGCGCAGCGAAGCCCAGCAGCAGCGCCGCAGCGCGAGCGACCGCGCGGCGATCGCCGCACTGCCACCACTCCGCGGCTCCCGCGATCACCCCGGCCAATGGAACTGCGATCGCCTCGGGGCGCACCAGATACGCCAGCCCGGAGAGCGCCCCGGCCGCCAGCGAAGTGGAAACCGCCGAGCGCTTCACCAGCAGCACCAGCGCCGCCACGTAGAACAAGGCGTGAAGCTGATCCGTCATCACGTCGGCCGAGAGCCAGACGCCCAGCGGCAGCACCGCCATCAGGCTCAGCGTCCATCGCCGCACGGCCGTGCGATCGGCGGGTGAGTCGATCCGCGCGCGCAGCGCCGCGGCGAGTTCTCCGCAGAGCACCAGCAGCAGCGCGCCGGCGGCGAACGAGACGATCTGACCGGCGATCTGCCAGGAGGCCGGGTCGTCGGGCAGGCCGAACGCCAGCAGCGACCGTTGCACGCCCAACAGCGCGGTGGAGAACAGCGGATGCTGCTGGTAAGCGCCGGAAGCGAGCGTGCCGGCAAAATCGCGGCCCAGGTCGCGCGCAAACCAGCAATACAGCGCGCCATCCTTCGAGATGCAGGGCATCGCCAGCGCCATCGCCAGGCGCAGCAGCAGCCCGAGAGCAATCAGGTCCGCGCCGGAGCGGTACAAGCAAGCGGTGGTCGTCGTCCGCGGCGATTCATCCACGAGGCGAATCATCGCGCATCAGCCGGGGAATGCCAAATCACGGCAGCGGTCATGCGCGCCGCCAACCGGGGCCGCGAAGAAAGCCCGCGAAGAAGCCGCGGGTCAACCCGCCGCACCGTCACGGGTCCAGCGGCTGCGCCCAGCGCACGCGCGAACCCCAATACAGCCGCCCGGCCGCGCCATCGAACGGGCGCTGAAAGCGAAAACGCAGCGCGCCCACGCCGCGCTCGTCCGACTCGAGCACCTCCACGCGAAAATCAGGCGTCTCGATCGCGCCACCCGCCTCGAGCCGCCGGCCGCGGCCCGCTTCGTAGATCAGCCGCTGCGCCGGGCCGGCGAAGTAGCGCTCATCGGTGATGCGCAGCTCCAGCGTTGTCGCATCGCGTCGATCCAACTGCATCGCGCCGGACAGGCCCAGCAGTTGCGGCGACCAGGTCAGCGCCGCCACCCGCAGACCGTGCACGCCGCTGCGCTGCTCGACCGCCAGCCGTACGTAGTGGGCGATCATCGGCAGGTTGGCGAAGTAGAGCGTGTCACCGCTCCGCAGCGACGGCTCAGCTTCGATCACCTCCGCCACGACGCGATCCTCGACCTGCTGGGCCGTATCGAACGCCCGGCTGAAAAAGTAGGTCAGCAGCGCGAACACCGCCAGACTGCTGACGGTGATCAGGTCCGCGGCGCCGCGTCGCAGACGGAGCACGTGACCGCTTGCGGCGGCGCCCCGCAGCTCATCCAGAAGCAACCCGGCGAACATCGCCCAGCCGACTCCCGGCAGGTACAGATGATGCGGCGACTCAAAGGCCGGCAGCACCGGCGCCATGTACCCAAGCAGGCACGCCGGCGCCAGCCAGCCCAGCGCGCGGCGCCGGGCCCGCCACCAGCCGACCAGCAGTAGCGCCAGCAGCAGCGCCGATGCGCCGTACAGCAGCATGGGACGTTCCCGCAGATAGGCCAGCCCGCCGATGGGCACGATCGGAGCCAGCAGGAACTCGCCAAGCAGGTAATAGCCCGCCTTGTCGAGCACGAAACGGGCGAAATCGGGTTCGGCCGGCGAGACGACATACGGACGCGGCGGCAGGCTCGCACCGCCGAGCAGGTGACTCCGCAACAGCAGGTAACCGCCGAGTACGATTGGCAAGCCGACCCACAAAACCACCAGCGCGGCAGGGCGCTTCACCGGACTCGCCCCGTTCGCGCTCGCGCGCTGCGGATCACGGCGCGAAACCCACGCCAACCCGGCTTCCACGCCGAGCAGCACGAACGGCAGCATGACGGCGTTTTCGCGACAACCCAAAGCCAGCGCGAACGCTGCCAGCACCAGCAGCGCCCAGCCCCAGCCGGTCGCAGTTCCGTTGTTGCGCTCCCAGCCGCGCAGCCGTACATAAGCCAGCAGCGCCAGCAGTGTGAGCACGGTCACCATCAGCTCGGTCTGTGCGGCGATCCACTCCACCGTCGCGACGTGCCCCGGGTGAATCGCGAACAGCGCCGCGACCGACCACGCCACGCCAGTCGAGACACTCAGGCGCATCAGCAAAGTTGCTACGAGGGCGCTGGCCAGCGCATGCCAGCCCAGGCAGGCGACATGCTGAGCTAGCGCGCTCCAGCCGCTCAGCTCGTACAGCAGCTTCATCCAGGCAAACGAAAGCGGCCGAAAGAAACGCAGCGTGCACTCCGGCAGCCACCAGAGATCGATGATCCCGCCGTTAAGCTCCAGCCGACAGGCCTCGGTCAGGCCGCGCAGCGACCAGTCGCTCTCGCGCAACTGCTGCTGGTGCGCGTAGTCATCCATGAACCAGCCGTAGCCCAGCGAGCGGCCGTGCAGCAGCAGAATCAGCAGCACGATCGCGAGCACTGCGGCGACATGCAGCCCGCACCCGCCCCGCCGCCGCGTTTCGTGCTCAGTGCCGGTGTTTGTCACGGGCCGGGCTCCACGCGCAACAACTCCACTCCGGCCGGCAGCGCTTCTTCCGACGCCGACGGCGCGACGGAAAGCCCCGCCTCTCGCAGGCTATCGACCCACGCGCGCGTAACCAGCGGGGCAAAGCCGTAGGTCGCTCGCAGCCGCTCCACTTCCGGCCAGACGATCGCTACGTGCGTGTAGCCCCGCGCGCGCAGCCACTGCACGCTCGCGGCCGGCGTCGCCGCGCTGCAATAGTCAATCCACGGATCGCGATTAAATACGACCGTGTAATGCACCGGTCGGTCAATGTAATAGCAGGCGGCGTCGCCCAGGAGCCAGACGCGCGCGTCGTCCGGCAGCGCGCGGTTCAGCCAGTGCGACTCGGCGAATGCGCGGGTTGCCCCGGCCAGCGCGCCGAACGCGCCCGTTCCGTAATAGCGTTCATGCGCGCGAAAAAGCCCCAGAAGTTGAAGCCCATTGATCGCCGCCACGATCCAGACAAGAGCTCCCAGGGCAACTCTTGGCCACAGCGCGGCTGCGGTCCTGGTTACTGCGTCGGCCCGGTCCGCCGCCGGCGATGCCCCTCGGCGGAAGCCGTCCGCAGCGCGGCTGCCACCCGTCTTCGCGGCCGAACCACCAGCGCATCCCACTCCCAGTCCGACGGTCAGGCCCATCGGTATCACCAGCGGAATCGCAAAACGACCCGGCAGGTGGGTCAGCGACACCCACGCCGCCAGAATCACAGCCGACCAAGCGCCGCACAACGCCAACTCGCGCCGGGCGCCGCGCATCGCAAGCAACGCCGCGGCCAGCACCGCCACCCACGAAGCCGAACCGAACAGCGCCGGCACAAACGCCGGCGGCCCGCCGATGCGATCCACACGCCGGCCGATGAGTTCCTCGCAGGCCAGGCCCAGCCGGCCGGAGATCGAATCGTGTGCCGGCGTCACGCGATGCCCGCGCCGCCACTGTTCGGCCTGCTGCGCACTCCAATCGCGGCCGCCGAAGAGTTCATAGGCGAAGGGGTACAGCGGGTTACCGGTAAACGCCAGGTTGCGGGCGATCCACGGTGAGAAACTCGCAACCGCAGCCCCGACGAAAACCAGCGTCGTCATCCAGCGCCGCTTGCGCGGGGCCACGCTGGTCGCCAGCCAGCCGAGCGCCAACCCGATCACAATCAGCACGATCGCAGTGTATTTGCAGCCGGCCGCCAGCCCGGCGCACAAGCCCGCCGCCAGCAGCGTTCGTGTGGGCGGCGCGGTTTCGCGCAAACAGCCCAGCAGCAGCGCGGTCGACACCGCCGCGAACAGCAGCATGCCGCATTCGACGTATGCCAACACTCCCACGTAGGCCAGCCAGGGCACGCAGCCGCAAAATGTTGCCGCCAGGGCGGCGCTCCATCCCGAGCCTGTAATCCGCCGCACGCTCGAACCGACCACAACCACGGCCAGCCCAGCCATCGCCGCGTGCAGGCACTGCCCCGGCACGGCGGCCGCATGTGCGTCGCCCAGCACGACCATCAAAAACAGATAGAGCATCTCCATCTGCTGCGGGAACGAGGCGTAGACGTTATGCGGCAGAAACGTGATTCGGCCGAGCTCGAACCACTCGCGCGGCGCTTGCAGGTGATACTCGAGCGCGTCATAGCCGCGCGCTTCGTCGAACCAGAGCGTTCCCGGCGGAAGCACCGCGCCGGCACACGCCACGCCCAGCGGAATCGCCAGCGGAAGCAGCGCCGCAGACCACCAGAGCGGCTGCAACTTCGACCCGCCGGTGAAACGGAACAACGGCGCATCGATCACGTTTCGATGCCCAACCACCCAGACCAAGCCCAGCAGCACGCCGCCGATCAACCATCCCAGCGCCAGCTCGCGGTGCAGAACTCCCGTGACTCCGATCACGAGCGTGTAGACGCTGGTCAGCCCCAGGCCGAGCGCGACAGCCAGCCCGAGATCTGCGGCGCACGACGGTCGCCCCCCGCGCAGCAGCGTCGCCGGCCAGGCACCCCAGCCCGCGGCGGTCGCGACCAGCAGCAGCGCCAGACCGCCATCCAGCGCCAGGCTCAGCAGCGACAGCGCCGACAGTCCGACGGCGAGTCCGCCGCCGACCGCCACCAGCAGGAGCGCAGCCAGCACGGGGCCGGCGCCCGGTTCCAGTTCCAGGCGAAGCCCAGCGGCGGCAAGCGGTGCTGCCCGATTCGACATGCGGGTTCGATGGCTGCGGAGTCTCAGGGATGATCGCCGGCGAGCGAGCCAGCACTCACCGATGACCGCGCTGCGGCCCGTCCCGCGGACGGGTTGCGCGCCGTCGGACGGTACACCGGATCGCAGCCTCCGACCACGGTTGACGCGAGCGGGTCGCGAAAGTAGCGTTTAGGCCGGTCTGGCTGTACTGGCGCGGTTGAATCGACTCGAAATGGAAACCGGCTGGCTTGGTCCCCTGGCGTCGTTGTGGCGCGGCGGGCAGCTTGACGAGCTGCACGCGCGCGTACAGGAGCGCCTTGCGCGCGAGCCGCGCTGCGCCGCGGCGCATTTTCTCGCCGGCAGCCGCTGCCTGGACACCGGCAAACCCGCCACCGGCGTTCGTCATCTGATGGCGGCGCATCGCATCGAGCCGGAC
>CAYOHG010000004.1:22272-22864 GCA_964403685.1 uncultured Planctomycetales bacterium | reverse complement strand
GGACCGCATCCTCCGCGCGCTCATGAACCTGATCCTGGCAACGCTTCGCACCAACTTCTTCCAGGTCGGCCCCGCCGGCGCTCCGCCCGCGCCGCTCGTCCTGAAGTTCGATCCGAAGGCGATCGACGAGACCTACGTGGGGCACGTGCTCCAGGCCGGTTGCGGGCAGAACCCCGCGCGGCAGGTCGCTCTGCACGCCGGCCTGCCCGACACGATCTCCTGCACCACCGTCAACAAGGTCTGCGGCAGCGGCTTGCAGGCCGTCATGTTCGCCGACCTGACGATCCGCGCCGGCGAGGCTGATCTGGTGCTGGCCGGCGGGATCGAGAGCATGAGCAACGCGCCGCACCTGGTGTACGAGCTGCGCCGCGGCGCGAAGTTCGGCGACGTGAAGCTGGTGGACGCGATGGCCTTCGACGGCCTGACAAACATCTACGACAGCGCCCTCATGGGCGTCATCGCCGAGGAAACCGCCACGCGCGCCGGCGTCAGCCGCGCCGATCAGGACCGCATCGCGCACCGCAGCCACCAGCGCGCCGCCGCCGCCGACAAGGCCGGCCTGTTCAACGAGCAGCGCGTCGCGATCGAGGTG
>CAYOHG010000004.1:12613-22262 GCA_964403685.1 uncultured Planctomycetales bacterium | reverse complement strand
GGACCAGCCCTTCAACACGGACGAGACCATCCGCTTCGATTCGTCGCTCGAATCGCTCGCCAAGCTGCGGCCGGCCTTCAAGCCCGACGGCACGATCACCCCCGGCAACGCCTCGGCCATCTCCGATGGCGCCGCCATGACGCTGGTGGCCAGCGAAGCCGGCCTGAAGAAATGCGGCGCTGCGCCGCTGGCGCGGGTTGTCGCGCAGGCCACCGCCGGCGGCCCGCCGCGCGACCTGTTCTTCGCCCCGATCGCGGCTTGCAAGCGGGTATGCGAGAAAGCTGGCTGGGACCGTGCCAGCGTCGATTTGTGGGAGCTGAACGAGGCCTTCGCGTCGCAGACGGTCGCCTGCCTCCGCGGTCTGGAGCTGGACGAAGAGAAGGTCAACGTTTACGGCGGGGCAATCGCGCTGGGGCACCCGATCGGATGCAGCGGCACGCGCGTGCTGGTCACGCTCCTGCACGCGCTGAAACAGCGCCAGGCGAAGCGCGGCGTGGCGTCGCTGTGCCTGGGCGGCGGCAACGCGGTCGCGCTGGCGGTTGAGGCCGTGTAGGCCGAAGACTGCGTTCTGGTGCTACCGGTTCAGGTTCATCGATCCATCGCGCAAGGACGGCGATCGGTCGGCATCTAAGCCTACCCCCCCCAAAATAAGACCTCGCCCGCTCCGTTTACAGATGCTGTTGGTTGTTGGCTTTCATGCTGTGTCCTCCGAGCACGACCGCTTGTGGCGGCTCGCCCAGCCGGCCGCGAACCGCGACAGCAATCAAGTGAGAGCGTGCGAGCGATCCCTTCGATGATTCTTCCGGTTCGCGGTACCGGACGGCTTGCGACCAAGGGACTGCGTCCGCCCGAGCGACGCCGCCTGGACGAAACCGCTCCCATGAACAGCTCGTATCTCACGGTGCTGATTGTCGCGTGACGATGGGTACGTAGCCCACTTCCAGGCCTTCCGGCGGCGTGACGAGCAAGGCCGGATCGAGCGTTACCAGCGCTCCGTGGCTCGGCGGCGCCATGTAGTCCCGGTCGATCGGCCACGTTGCGTGGATTTTTTCCACCAGCGCCTGAAGTTTTGCTTTCCTCTGTTCGCTCCATCCGTACTGCTGAAACGACGGCTGGTCGACAAATCGGTACCACGAGTAGGTCACGACCGAGCCGTCGGCGAGCCTGGCCGTGTACGGTCCGCTTTTGGCACCCGGCCTGGTCCAGGCGCCGGCAGTCGGTGACGTGTACGGCGCGCCCTGCCCGGCAAGTTTGAACTGCTGTGCGAGCAACTGCGTTTCAACCGGAACGTCCGCGGGCGCTACCGCGACGCGTTCGTCCCCGACATGTTTGAAGTATTGCGGGAACACGCCGCGAGGGCTGAGGTCGCTGCGCGACCACTGCAGGCCCCACATGTTGCCCTCGAAGACCCTGTTGTCGAAAACGCGATCAACACCGGTCATGGGCTTGCCGGCCTGGTCGTAGCGCGTGGGGACCGCTGTCAGCACGGACTTCCAGGCGCCTCTCTCATCAAATCGTCCGGAGCAGGCTGGGCCGCCGTCGCGCCACGCCCTGAACGCGTCGGAGAGCGCGGCCGTTGAGTAATACGTCACGTCCTGCACCAACACAGTCCTGCCTTGGTCGTCCACGGGGAACTGCAGTCTGGGGATCTTCGAGTAGGCCACGCCGTGCGCGTCCAGCGCGTCGAACCGCGGCACCGTATTGATCTCCATGGCGCCGCCGCCCATCGTGCCAGGGCGCGCATCCAGGCCACGACCGTGAAGGAACGGATACTCGAAGAGCTGGCCGATCTTGCTCCACGTCTCCGGGATGTAGTAGGCGATCGGACCTTTGAAGTTGGCCGCGCTCAGGAAGCAGGTCCAGCTCTGGTCGCCGGTGGGCGGATCTTCCGTCGTGGGCTCCGTGAACGGCAGGGCCATCCAGGAATAGCCGAGGAACTCGCCGTTGGGATTGCCCTGGAACGGCAGTGCATCGGGTGGAATCAGCAGCCGGTTGCTGAGCTGCGCGATGCCCAATCGGTTGTCCGGCAGAGCTTCGTTGCTGTAGAAGAACGACCACCCGGGCGAGCCGATCTCGTAATCGTAGCACTGTGGCGTGGCGTTCATGCTGAACTTGGGCGGGCCGTAGCGGAAGTGGTTACCTGCCCAGTAGCCCACGCCGCCCTCGATAGTCTGGAACACGCTGTCCCAGGTCGGACCCCGCTCCGGCCAGGTGCGGGCCAGCGTGCCTTCCGGGGCGAGCGGTTTGTCCTTGTTGTCGGCGTTGTTCGGCAGAATCCAGGTGCTGGCCAGGCCGATTTGAAGATCAGCCAGCGGCCGGTCGATCAGCGGCCACACCGCGGAGTAGAACCCCATGCCCGCGCCGAACTCGGCCGCGGCGGGCGGACGGCTCGCGTTGAAGCTGATGTACCCGTGCAGGCCCTGGGAATGGGCGGTGATCTTCCCGCCCTCGACTGTCGTCGCCTCCTTGACGTATTGCGCCGAGCATGTGCCGGACAGGAAAACGATGACGATGATGAATGTGGGCGGCGTTTTCATACTGCTGCCTCGTTCAGGACTGAGTCCGTTTCTCGCGAGCGCGTGATGGGCAGCATCGTAACGCAGCGCGCCACGGGTGAAATCAACGTCTGTTCGAGGACTCAGGCTCGCTTTGCAGCGAGCTCAGACCGCGAACCAGCGCCTCAATTCGCTGAATCTGCCGGCGGTCGCGGGCGAGCTTCGGAATGACCTCGTCCAGATTTCCCGCAGCAAGAAACTCGGCCAGAAGCCCTTGCTGATCATCCGTGCGCGCGGTCGGGGCGACAATTGCATGGGCGGGTCGCTTACGTGCGGCCGCGCTGGCGTCGGTCGGGTTAGCGGCCGGTCGAGTTGTCACGGGTCCGCCCTGGCGCTCAGTTCGGTACCGGTCATTCGGGAACGAGATTATTCTGCCCGGCGTGCTGACATAGTCAAGTCAAGTCGGCCTGATTGGTGCGGGCACGCGGCGGCGACAGGCTGTTGATCTCGAGCATGCGGAATTGCAGGTTGCGCAGCGCGCCGAATGCAGACAGCAGCGCAAACCGTGTCCGATGGCCCGGTGAGCTTCGCCGCGGAGGACGCGCCACGCCGACCGGTCTGGTGCCCGCGGGTGCCCATCCGCGCCCCACGGAGGCACCGTTGCTCCTGCTGCCGTCAGCGCGGCAGCTCGAAGATCGTCTGCGTCTTGACCAGGGTTCGCTCGTGCGGGAAGGCATGGAATGCGTGCACGTGGAACTCGCCGTCGCGGGCTTCGTGGTCCAGATACGAAAACGGTACCTGATCGCCCTCGCCCCAATTCTCGTAAAGGTAGAACCAGCCGCGCTTCGCCGCGTGCTTGAGCAAGTCGGCGTGCACCGACTTGTACAGCGGCTCGTCCATCGTTTCGACCTGACTGCTGACCAGGTAGCGCCAGCCCTCGGGCGCAGTCTTCTCCAGGTCCCGTTCGCCCTTCATGCGGAAGCGCGTCACCACGCCGCGGGTCGGCAGAATCTCATGATCAGCCGTCACGACCTCGGTGATCGACGATGGGCCGGTCGTGACAGTCACGACGTGGCCAAGCCCGACGACCCACACGTCCGCGTGATAGCGCGTCTGCACGACGCGGTGGTCGCCGGCGTGACGGAACAGCTCGGGATGCAGCGGGCGATCGAAAACAACCAGATTCAGGTCGAGCGACTGTTTTACCGGACTGTGAACTTCCATCGTGTTGCTTACCTTATCCAAACCGACAGTATGAGACCAAGCAGCCTTCATTGTAGCGAACCGCGCCAGCCGCCGCTACATGAATTCGCGATTTGCACTAAAACGTTCGCAGACACGTTCAAGCCCGCCGCCGCCTCAATGCGCCGGCCCTTCCGAAGCGCCTCGGTCCAATCCGCGCAGTAACGCGAAGTCGTAAATCCCCGTATCGTGTCCATCCTTCCATCGCAGCCGTAGTGCATAACTACCTACCAGGTCGGCACCGACCGCTGTAACCTGGTCCACGACGGGCGCTTGCGGCTGAATCACCGCCAGCCGGTTCCGGGCACTCTCGGCCCGCAGCGCGCGGCAGGTCGCGCACGGGCAGGCCCGCCGAAGCTGCACCAGGCTGATCCGACTCTCATGTCCGTCGGCCCATCGGATATGCAGGAGCCGACTGCGATCCAGATGCAAATCGACCGGGCGTACGCGCGGATCCGTGGAGCTCATCTGCCTGCCACGATCCTAGCGGATTCGCCGATTCACCGCCACGAAATTCCGCGCTAACGTCGCGGCGTCGGCGACTCGCTCTCGACGACCGGTTTCTTGCCACGCGGTTTGCCGGACCGTTCGCCCCGCTGCTCGGGGGCCGGACCGTCGAAAAACGACCCCAGACGGCGCAACCGCTCGTAGCGCCGCTTCAGCAGCGACTCGGTCTTGGTGCGGCGCAACTCCTTGAGCGACTGGCCGATCCACTGCTCGAGATTCGCGGCAGCCGCTGCCGGGTCGCGATGGGCACCGCCCAGCGGCTCAGGGATGATCGAATCGATCAGCCCCAGCCCGTGCAGGTTTCTTGGGGAGAGCTTGAGCGCGTGGGCCGCCTTGGCGGCGAATTCGCCCGATTTCCACAGGATCGCGGCACAGCCCTCCGGGCTGATGACGGAGTAATACGAATGCTCCAGGCAGCCGACCGTGTCGGCGACCGCGATTCCCAGCGCGCCGCCGCTGCCGCCTTCGCCGATGACGCACGCAACGATCGGCGTGGCCAGCCGGGACATCTCCATCAGGTTGACTGCGATGGCATACGCAATGCCTCGCTCTTCCGCCTCGACGCCCGGATACGCCCCGGGGGTGTCCACCAGGCAGACAATCGGCAGGCTAAACTTCTCGGCCAGCCGCATCTTCTGAAGCGCCTTGCGGTAACCCTCTGGATGGGCGCAGCCGAAGTTGGCTTCGATCTTCTCCTTGGTGTCGCGGCCCTTATGATGGCCGACGAGCATGACGCGCTGTCCGGCGAGCCGCGCGAAACCGCACACCAGGGCCTTGTCATCGCCGTAGCATTTGTCGCCGTGCAATTCGCAGAAATCCTTGCACAGCAACTTGATGTAATCGCGCAGCAGCGGGCGCCTGGGATGCCTGGCGACCAGCACGTTCTCCCAAGGCGTCAGGTTGCCGTAGGCTGTCTCCAAGGCGGCGCGAAGCTGCCCGCGAATGCCGGCGATAATGTCCGAATAATCGCGGCCGGTGTCGGCCTGGCTGGCTTCGAGGCGCAGGATTTCCTGCTCCATCTTGACGATCGGCTTTTCGAACTCCAGTGCATACTTCAGGCCGGCGCTCGGTCCGGCCGGTTGCTCGCCCGGAGCTGAACTCATGCGACAATCCCTTGTGTCGGAACGGGCGGGTAACGGAACTGACCCCGCCCCGATACTCCTCGTACCCCCTACGGTAAGCAGGCAGGCCCGTTTTCCGCAAGTGCCAGTGGGGGCTTTCCGACAGCCAGCCAGCCCATGAACGGCCGCTGCTCCCGGCACCATACCTTGTAACAGACGGCGATAGCAATAGTTACATCGCCAGTACACACAAACGGCGAACACCCCACGGCCACTCGAACAATCCAGCCTGCGAGGGACACTTGCGGGCCGCCGCCGCCGACCGCGCCCGAGAGCCCCAGCGCGCCATCCCCAGGACCGCCTTGCCGACAGGCTCGACAGACCGCGGCAAGCGCGAACGGATTGCCCGATTCACGGCGGTGCCGGTCTCCCGCTCGACGCAGCCGCCGGCGGCCAGACTACACTGCTGGCCATGAGGATCCTGGGTCACGGCGTGGACCTTGTCGAGGTTGCACGCATTGAGCGCGTCTGGAAGCTCCACCAGGCTGCGTTCCTGGAGCGCGTGTACACGCGCGCGGAGCAGGAATACTGCCTGCCGCGCCGCGACGCCGCCATTCGGCTGGCAGGCCGCTTCGCCGCAAAAGAAGCCGTGCTGAAAGCGCTGGGGACGGGCTGGCGCGGCGGCATCCGCTTCACCGACGTCGAGACGCTGCCCGACGCTCTGGGCAAGCCGGAGGTCCGGCTCAGTGGCGAGGCTGCGCGGATCGCCGGGCAGCAGGGCATCGCGCAGGTTCTGCTGTCGATCTCGCACGCCGGGGAATACGCCAGCGCGTCGGCGATTGCCGTGGCCTCGCACACGAATCGATAGTGTGGCTTCATTTCCGCGTCATCCCGGCGGTCGCCGACGTGAATCTGGTCGAAATCATCAGCCGGCCTGACGCTCAGCCGCTGGTAGCCACTCGGCCGGCAAGCCGCGTGCGGGCCGTTGCCGCGCCTGATGCAGCGTCTCAAAGAAGCGCTCGCGGCGAGCCTGTACAAACGCGGGCTCGTACAACCGCGCGGCCAGCTCCACCAGCCCGCGCTGTAGCCGCTGCGGGCTCATGTTCTTCGGCACGAAGTTGACGTCAAACAGCGTGCACTTCTCCCATGCACCGGGCTCGAGGATGCGCCCCTCGCGCAGCAGCCGCGCATACAGCGGCGTGCCGGGGAAGGGCGTCAGCACCGTAATCTGCACCTCGAACAGGCTCGTGCGGTCGACGAAATCGTAGATCGCGTCAAACGTCCGCTCGTCGTCTCCATCCAGTCCCAGAATGAAACACCCATTCACCGTGATCCCGCGCGACTGGATCGCGAGAATCGCCTGCTCGTAGCCGCCGCGGCGCTGACGCTTCCAGTCCGACTTGAGCTCCAGCCGGCGCAGGCCGCCCGAGCTGGGGCTTTCCAACCCGATCAGCACTTGCCGGCATCCGCTTTCGCGCAGCAGGTCGAGCAGCTCGGGATCATCGGCAATGGAGATATCAGTCTCGGTGAACCACTTCACTTCGCGCTGGCCAAGCGCCCGAAGCAGCGATTGGGCGTGACTGCGCGACGCAAAGCTGTTGTCGTCGGCGAACTCGATGAACGGGTGCCGCCAGACGCGCTGGACGGCGTCCAGTTCGCGCAACACGATTTCAACCGGCTTGAGCGCGTACTTCGACGTCAGCAGCACCGAGCTGGCGCAGAAATCGCACAGGTGCGGGCAGCCGCGCGTCGTCTGGATCGGAACACGGTTGTAGCGGTCCATATCCAACAGGTCGAAGCGCGGCACGGGGGCGTGGGCAAGGTCGAAACGAACGCCGGGCGGCGGCTGGTAAGTGCGTTGCAGCCGATTGGCGCGGAAGTCGGCGACGATTCGCGGCCAGGTGAGCTCGCCTTCGCCGATCGCGATCGCGTCGCAGTGCTGGAGTGCTTCTGCGGGGCAGGCCGTTACATGCAGCCCGCCCATGACGACCTTCGTGCCGCGCGCCCGGTACTCGGCTGCGACACGATAGGCGTCCTTGACCTGCGCCGACTGCGTCGCGATCGCGACGAGGTCCAAGCCGTCGGGAAGCTGTGGCTGTTTGCGCAGATCCTGAATCTCGTGGTATTCGAGCTCGACCTCGTCGGGCGTCAGCGCCGCCAGCGTCAGCAGGGCCAGCGTCGGCATCGAAGCCACGATCCGGCCGCGCTCGACGACCGCGGGCATGGTCAGGCCCGCGCGCATGAGCTCCTCGCTGGCCGCACGAACGCCGCTCATCGCGATCAACCCGATCCTGAGGGACACGGTAGGCTCCGCCCGCGGGCAGTCCCACGCGCTGGCGCGACGCTGCGCCGCGCGCGGACAACATTCATTCTTCACCACATTCGGCCGCGCGGTGAATGAATTCTTTTCAGCGAAGTGTCGGGGGCCGAGCGAGCCTCAGTCGGGTTGCATCCAGAGTATGGAATGCACCAGCCCGTAGCGGGCGATCTTCTCGCCGTCGTCGAAGTCGCGCATCGGCTCATCGTTGAGCCCGAAACCGTTGTAGCCCAGCAGCAACGTGTTGTTCGGCGTCCAGCCGTCGGCGTCCCAGCGGAATCCGTACAGCGCGCCTTGCGGGCCGCTGGCGAACGCGATCGGCACGCGCGTGCGCGTCCAGATGTCGTACAGCAGGCAGGTCAGCCAGCCTTCGTCGAGCGCGCGGTTGCCGATCTGGCGCGTGCGGTACACCAGCATCGATCCGTCGCCGTGCTGCCCGCCGGTGTGGAAGATATTGAGCTGGCCGGCGGCGTCGAACACAACCATCGGGCGCGAGGTGCAGCCGTTGCCGCTGCCTTCGCCGCGCGTCCAGACGGTTTCGAGCTCGACCAGCCGCTCGCCCGCGACGCGGCACCAGGTCACGCGCATGCACTGGGCCGCGCCCGCCGAGTTCACCGCCGCCGTACTGACCAGTGCGACGCGCTGGTCGCCGGAGTGCTGGGCGAAACCGACCGGCACTGCCGAGCGGGTCTCCAGCGCCTGGCCGCGTTTCACCACCAGCTTGTCGGTGAAGTCCAGCCAGTAAGTCTCGAGTGAATCATCGTCCCGCCGGGCGATCAGCAGCACCCGCCCGTTGACCACACCCGCGCTGAGGTCGGCGCGTGGCAGGTCGGTCAGATGCACGGGCGCGTCGATGGTCGGCGTGGCCGGCGGGTTCGCCGTCTGCGTGGCCGGCTGCGTCGTCGGCGCGGGCGGCGCGAAGCGCACCACATACCAACCAAGCGAGCGGCGGAAAAAAACAAAGCCGTGCGTCGCCGTTCCAACCATCAGCGGCTCGGTCGTTGTGCCCGACTCGGGGATGGCGATCCGGTCGCTCCACTGCTCCTGTCCGAGATAGCGTTGCAAGCCCAGCCCGCCCTGCTCATGCGCCAACGTCGCCAGCCAGCACGTCTCGCCGACGTACGCCAGCGCGGGCCCCGCCCCGATCAACCCCAGCGGGCGGCGGATGCCGCAGTCGGTCGAGCCGCCGTAGTTGATGTCGGCACTGACCGGCTCGTCATCGAAGCGGCCGTTCTGGTTCCAGTCGATCCGCGTGCCGTTCGGCCCGTCGGCTTCGAGCTTGAATCGGAAGGGATGCGCGGCGAGGTACTTCACTTCGTCAAAGGGGTACGGCAGGCGCTCCTCCAGCTTCGATTCGAGCAGCACCGTGTTGCGGAAGCGACCGTCGGAAAAGCGGATGGCGTTGGCGTCGCCGTCGAGCGCGTAGCTGAAGGCGTAGCTCATCAGCGACGGATACAGCGGGCACCAGGCCGGATTCGAGTCGCCGGTGTGAGAAAGCCCGAGCTGATGGCCGAACTCGTGCGCGAACACCGCGAAGCCCATTCCGCAGCCGCCCATGTCGCCGGTCTGCGCGGCCTGGCCGCCGCCGCCGGGCGTGACCTGCATCCAGTGCAGCAAACCGCGCTCGCGCAACGGAAGCTGCTCGTTGCCGACCTCCTGCCAGCTTCCGCCGTGCTGCTGGTCGGCCGGAACGCTCGGGCCATAGCGAAAATGCACCGTCAGGCCGGTCGAGCCGTCGGGGTTGGTCGTTCTCAACGCCTGATAGAGCGCGGCGACGCGGGCCATCTCCGGCGGGAGCGCGGCCCGATCCACCTGTTCATAGGGGGAGACCGTGACGATCACGTCCTGGCGCAGCGGGCTGAGCTTCGCGCCGCCAGTGTCGACGCCGCGCGGCAGCCCGTGCACCTCCCAGCCGTCGAGCAGGCCGTCGTCGTCGCTATCGCGATCGCGCGGGTTGGCGCCCAGGCGAGCTTCGTCCGCGTCGCTCAAGCCGTCGGCGTCGGAATCAAGCGGGCGGCCGGAGCCGG
>CAYOHG010000004.1:0-12603 GCA_964403685.1 uncultured Planctomycetales bacterium | reverse complement strand
GCGAGGCCCCGGCTCGATCTGCACCGGCGCGCGGAGCCGGCCGGGGCCGGCGTCACGAGCAATCGCAGCTCCTGATAGTCGCCGTAGCGCGACATGCGATACACCGCGATCGGGTCCGGCTCGCCATCGCCGCTGATGTCGGCCGTGAACACGCGCGCCAGCGGGGCATCGGGCTGGTACGGCGGCGGGTTGGGTGCGGGCTCGTCGGACGCGCTGGGGAGTGCACTTTCGGAAGGACTTTCGGACGCGCCGGCGGAGGCACCGTCGGCTGAGCCGTTGGGCGCGCCGACGGGGGGCGTGCCGGAAGTTTCGTGCCACGCATCGCCGGCGAGTTTCCAGTGGGTGCCGTCTTCCACTTCCGCCACGGGCGGCGCCGCGCGGAGCAGCGTCTTGAATCGCCGGCCGGCGGGCGCGGCGACGGTTCGTTCCACGGCAAGCTGCGGGCCGGTGAGAATGAACGCGCTTTCGGGCGTCAGCGCGAGCAGCTTTCGCGCTGCTGCGCTCGCCACGGCTCGCTGACCATCGGCGGAACCTGTCGGTGTCGGGGCGTTCCCCGATGCAGAAGCCGTCGTTGTGCCCGCCGACGCGCCGGTGGCGTTTCCGCCTGAGTCCGGCCCGGCGGTTACACCCTCCGCGATCGCGACGAACGCGATCAAACCCTCGGGCAGCGGCTCCTCGCGCGCCGGCCGCCAGCCGGTGGCCTTCCAGCCGTTGACCGTCGGGGCGACGTAAACCTTCCGGTCGGCTCCGACCGTCAGCACGTCCTCGAAGCCGTCGGCGCTGACATCGAGTGCGGCGAAGAAGACATGCTCAAGTCCGCAGGTAGCCCAGGTGGTGGCGTCGGGTGCGAACGCGGCGTTCGTCGCGCCGGACGATTGAGTCGAACGGGTTGAAGCGCTGCTCGCCGTCTGCCCACGGGTCTCAGCACAAAACACTGTGCTGAGCGCGGGAATCGCAAGCAGCGCTGCGAGCCTCAGGATCCGGTCTTGTCGTCGATATTCCATGCCCACCAGCATAGTGGCAGAGTGCTATCTGTCTATTCGCCCTTCCTTGTGGCGGGCCGGTGCGCGTGTTGGGAACCGTGATGAACGCGGAACCACCTGAGATAGGGCACGACGCTCGAAACTCCAAACGCCACCCGCAGCAGCACATCCATGCTCCGCGACTCGTACCCGCGCCGGTTCTCCCAGCGCGAGAGCGAATGGCCGCCCAGCCCCATGAGTTCCTGAAGCTCCGGATGATGATGCCGTAGGAGCGCGAGATCTCCGGCATGGGATGCCTATTCCTCCGGCTCCAGCACCGCCAGGAACGCCTTCTGCGGGATGTCGACGTTGCCGATCGTCTTCATCCGCTTCTTGCCTTCCTTCTGCTTCTCCAGCAGCTTGCGCTTGCGGGTCACGTCGCCGCCGTAGCACTTGGCCGTCACGTTCTTGCGGAACGCCTTGATCGTCTCGCGGGCGATGATCTTTCCGCCGATGGCCGCCTGCAGCGGAATCTCGAACATGTGCCGGTCGATCTCCTGCCGCAGGCGCACGAGGATCTTGCGGCCGCGCCGCTCAGCATTGGAGCGGTGCAGGATGACGCTGAGCGCGTCGACTGGCTTGCCGTTGACGAGGATGTCCATCTTCACCAGGTCGCTGGCGCGGTAGCCGACCAGGTGGTAATCCATCGTGCCGTAGCCGCGCGTGATGCTCTTGAGCTTGTCGTAGAAGTCGTACAGGATTTCGTTGAAGGGGAACTCGTAGCTCAGGATGACGCGCTGCTGCGAGAGGTACTCGGTCTTCTTGAACGTGCCGCGGCGCTGCTCGGCAAGCTGCATGATCGCGCCGACCGAGTCCGCCGGCGTGATGATCTGCATGTCGATGATCGGCTCGCGCAGCTCCTGCACCTTGGTTACGTCGGGCAGGTCGCCAGCGGATTCGATATAGCGCACCTCGCCGTCGCTCATCAGCAGCTCGTAGGTGACGCTCGGCGCGGTCTGCACGACGTCGACGCCGAAATCGCGCTCCAGCCGCTCCTGCACGATGTCCATGTGCAGCAGCCCGAGGAAGCCGCAGCGGAAGCCGTGCCCCAGCGCGTCGGAATGCTGCGGGTGAAAGGTGAACGAGGAGTCATTCAGGCTCAGCCGGTCCATCGCGTCGCGCAGCTCCTCGTACGCCTCGCCGCTGGAGGGGTAGAAGTCGCAGAAGACCATCTGCGCCGGAGGTGCGTAGCCCGGCAGGGCCGTCTCCGCGGGGTTGAGCGCATCGGCGATCGTGTCGCCGACGGTCACGTCCTTGAGCGTTTTGATGCTGGCGACCAGGTAGCCGGTCTCGCCCGCGCCCAGCTCCTCGCAGGGCGTCATGCGCGGACGGAACTTGCCCAGCTCGCCGATCATGTAATGCCGGCTGCGGCCCATCAGCAGGATCTTCTGGCCCTTGCGCAGCGTGCCGTTGACCACACGGACGTAGCAGATCACGCCGCGATAGTCGTCGTACTCGCTGTCGAAGATCAGCGCCTGGAGCGGGGCGGCGGGATCGCCGGAGGGCGGCGGCAGGTGCTTGGCGATCGCCCGCACCAGCTCGTCGATGCCGATGCCCGTCTTGGCCGAGACGAACTGCACGTTCTCGGCGCTGATGCCCAGGACGTGCTCGATCTCCAAGGCCGCGTCCTCCGGCCGCGCGCCCGGCAGGTCGATCTTGTTGATCACAGGAACGATGTCGAGGTCGTTGGCCACCGCGGCGTAAGCGTTCGCCACCGTCTGGGCCTGCACCCCCTGCGTCGCATCGACCACCAGCAGGGCGCCGTCGCACGCGGCCAGGGCCCGGTCGACTTCATAGTGAAAATCCACGTGGCCGGGTGTGTCGATCAGGTTGAACATGTAGGTCTGGCCGTCGACTTCCATGTCGAGCGTGACGGCGCTGGCCTTGATCGTGATGCCACGCTCGCGCTCCAGGTCCATGCTGTCGAGCAACTGCTCCTTCAGTTCGCGCGACGAGACCGCCCCGCTGAGTTGCAGCAGCCGATCGGCCAGCGTGCTCTTGCCGTGGTCGATGTGGGCGATGATCGAGAAATTGCGGATCTTGCTGCGGTCCATAACGCGGTCGTGCGCGCCCCCAAAGCGGTTGGTGTCGTCGAACAGCAAGTATAGCGGGCCGCGCGACTTTCGGCGCGGCGCGCGCCGGTACGGGTAGGTACGCTGGAGACCGGCAACGCGGGAATCGGACCGCAGCGCCGGCAATCAGGCTTGCTGACCGGCCGGCGATTCGACCTTCAGACGACTCGAGCGCTCCGCCGCGACGACAGCCGCAGCCGTTCAATCCGGAGGCAGGAACGGGGACGGTTCGGCCGGATTCGTGGAATCGTCTTCCGGCTCACCGCCCTCCGGCAGCACGTAGGCATCCAACCCGCGCATCAGTCGCTCGATATCGGCCGGTCGCAACAGGAAGATGCGCTTCTGTTCGACCCAGGCGGCCTTGCGGGGCAGCTCGCCGCGCTCCACCTGGTCGCACTTGAGCGTGATGGTGGTTGTGGCGGGCGAAGTCGAGGTTGCATCGCCGTCGGCCGACTCGGCCGCAATCGCCAGGCTGACGCTCACGGGCGCCGCGCTCAGGCCGGCCGCGTCGATGTCTCCGTCCTGATACGCCAGATAGGCCTCGACGCGCATCGCGGCCAGATCGTCGCATAGTTGCTTGAGCGCCTTCTGCGAGAGCTTCACGTACGGCTCCGGCTTGAAGGTCCAGGCCGCATCCTGCCGCGCGAAATCGAGCGTGCCGCCGGGCGCTTCGATGCGAATCCCGGTGATCTGGTCGGCCTTGAAGTCGAAGAGCTTGCGGCGGATCAGCTCGCTGCTGAGCACCGGCCAGTGCGTTTCGTCCAGCTCGTGAATGTAGGGCTGATCGTCGAGCCGGGCGTAGGTCTTGTTGCCCGCGCGGCCGAAGGTGAGCTTGTGCGACTCGGGTTGACTCGGAGCGCTGTCCGCGAGTTCCGCCGGCGCGCTGCTGGTCGCCGCTGCGCTGGCCGTGGCCGGCGGCGCCAGAGTGAACTCCAGCGTGATTGCGGGTTGCTCCAGCCCGAAGGACGCGAAGTCGTCCTTGCCCGCCAGTTCGCGGGCGCGCAACCGCACGATGGTGTTGGTGAGCTCGCGCACCGTGGCATCGTCGGGCGGAGCTGCGACCGGGGCGGTGATCTGCCACTTGCCCTCGACGCGGACCAGCTCGACGCGCTGCTCGCCGCGCGCCAGGGTGATGGCACTCAGTCGCTCGGGCGCGAAATCGGTGATGACCTTGGAGCGCAGGCTGATCGGCCGCGGCGCCAGCCGCTCGGCCTGGGCCGCGCTGATCACCACGAGTCCGGCCTGTCCGCCAACCTGTGCGAAGCTGTTGCGGCCGCTGGGAGTCGGCCCACCGATCCGCAGCACGAACGGCTCCACCGTACCGGCGGCGGTGATGCGCAGCTCGGCCCGCGGCGTTGCGAGCGCGTAGGTTTCGAGGTTCTCGGGCTGATCGACGTAGTCCAGAGCGCGCAGGTCCTCGACCACGGTAAGCAGCGCGCGCACGGCCTCCTGGTCAAGCTCAGCCAGGTCGCCGTCGCCGCGCCAGGTGCCGCCGTCGCGGCGTAGCGTTGCGGCCGCGTCGCCGACGCGCAGCTCGAGCTGCGTGGCGCCGCTGGTATCCATGCGGGTGACGCGCGAGTCGCGCCACTCGGCCAGCTTCGGCACAAGCTTGTCCAGCGCCTCGACCGTTGCGCTGGCGACCCAGGGCTCCTCGGCGAGCTTGATGTAGCGCGACTTGCGGTCCATGTCGGCAAAATCGCCGACCAGCAGCGCGTACTTGTGTTCCTCGAACTGCGGCTGCGAGTCGGCCGGCTGGCTGGCGGCCGGATCAGGCTTCTTTTCGAGCTGCGTGGTGAAGCGCACGGTCAGGTAGGGCTGCGCCAAGCCGAACTTCTCCAGCGCCGCCGGCGCATCCTCGATGAATTCCTGGACCTGCACGCCGCCGAACGCGGATACCAGCGCCTGCATCTTGGTCGTGTCGGCGTAGGCCTTGACGGGCGCGTCGATGATCCAGTCTTCGCCAGAGCGCTGGATGGCATAGGTGCGGCCGTCGTGCTCGATATCCACCTGCATGAGTTTCTGGCGCCCCAGGCGGAAGAGCTGCTTGGCGCGGAAGTCATTCGCCTTGCGCTGAATCTCGGTATCGAACCCGCGGCTGACGATGTGCACGACGTCCTTGCCGGCGGCGCGAACATATGTGTCATTGCTCAGCGCCACGTTCTTGCCGATCTCCAGCTTGAATTCCTTGCCGTCCTTGTCGACCACGGTGATGGTCGCCCGCGGGGGCTCCAGGCCGGCGGCGGCGGCGGTGACGCCCTTTTCGCCGACACGGACCGTGCTCTGCGAGACCAGGCCGCCGACCGTCCGCGCCAATCCGTCGACAAGGTAGGACTCCGTGCGGGCCGTCACCGGCGCGGTCATGCGCCATTCCGCCGCCCCCGGTCCGCCGTCCCCGCTGTCGACCCGCTCGAACATCAGCGTGGGTTGTCCGGCGCGCTCGAAGAGGATCCGCCGGGCGGCGTCGCTGTCGGGCCGCGGGTCGAGTACGTACGTGGTCTCGCGCTTGGGCTGCTCGCCCGAGTCGCCGGCGGGTTTTGTCTCGCCGCTGAACAGCCACAGCGCCGCGCCGGCCGCCGCCAGCACCACCAGGATCGCCGTCGTCCTGAAGTTCATCGCCTGCTACCTCCGCCGAATCAGCCAGATGCCCGCGCCGACCAGCAGGGCGATCGCGGGCCAGACGCCCACGAGAAACACCCGCACCGCGACGCTCTGCTGCTCGCTCAGTTTCAGCCGCGGCACGTCGCTGCCGCGCGGCCGCACCGCGATGCGATCGGATTCATTGGTCAGCCAGTGCATGGCGTTGATGATCAGCTCGGCGTTGCCGGGAAACACCGGCACGAGCGTGATCGCGTTTCCGATGAACTCCATCCGGGCCGCGTTGATCACCGCGTTGGTAAACGCCCCGACCGAAGAAAACACGATCAGTCGCTGGCTCTTGTCGTTGCTGGCCGCCAGTGCCAGCGGAAACGGCGCGGGCAGGTCGTCGTCATAGCGCTTCGTGCCCATTTTCTCGCTGAAGTCGGTTCGCAGGCGGCTGAAGTCGTGAACCGCCCAGATGTCCGCCGAGTCCCGCGCCAGAATCAGCGGCGTCAGCTCGACGCCCGCAGGCTTTTCCGCAGCGATCCCCAGCGGCGCCGCCAGCAGCATGCCCACGGGCAGCGAGCTGATCGGTTCGACCAGCGGGTGCTTGCCGAGCGTGAGCGGGTCTTCCGGCCCGCCCGAGGTAAGCACCGGTCCCTCGCGCTGCCAGCCGACCGGCTGCACCAGCTCCGGGTTTTCCGGGTGCGGACCGAACGCCACCGCCAGGTAATCCGACTTCACCTCGATACCCCAGCGACTGCGTAGCGCATCCGCGTATGCATACGGCGTGGGCATGGGCATGAAACCCTGCGGCGGCGTCCAGCCGGTCAGGAAGATCGCCATACCCGACTGGTCGATCGCGTCCAGCACCTTCTGCTTCTGCGCCTCGCTGATGCCCGGCTCGCGCGACGGCTGCATCGGGTTCGGCTGCGGCGGCGGCTCGGGCGGAAAGACGATGTAGATCGAACGCTTCACGTTCTCCAGGACCGGCGGCGTCTCGGCGGTCTTGACGTCCCACTCCGCTGTAACGAAGTTCTCATCCTCCAGCACCGATTTCAGCAGGCTCATCGGCGCCTCGGGCGGCGGCTGCATCGGATTGAACGTCGGGAACTCCGATTCCAGCAGCGCCTGTCCGCCGAAGCGAACCACGATGACGCCGGTTTTCTCTTTGCGCGTCAGCCGCAGCAGCGCTGAGGAGGTGGCCTGCTCGCCGGCGAAGTCCTGCGGGTCGCCGTCGGGGCTGGGCGGCGCGTCGGGCTTACGAGCCGGCCAAACGGCCATGTCGTTGAGCACTTCCGCCTCGTCGGGCGTTTCGACCAGGATGTTCTCGCCGCGTTTGAGCGTCTCGTAGAGGTCTTCCAGCTTGACCGGCTTGAGATCCTTGATCTTCTCAATCGCAGCGCGAATTTCCGCGATGATCGGCTGATAGCGCGTACGGGCCTGCTCGAAGAACGAGACCGCCTCGGCCGGCAGGTTGCCGGCGCTGACGGCCTTGTCCGCCATCCAGTTGCTGGCGTCCTCGAGCACCGCCGCCGTCTGCGTCAGGAACTCGCGCACGCTCTGGATCGCGCGGCCGTAGCGTTTGATCTCGTCGCCGGTGAGTTTCGCGATCTCCTGCCCGGTCTCGCGGGCGGCGCGCGCGGTCGCGTCGAGGTTGCGGGCGATGATCACTAGCTCGCGCTGCTGGCTCTGGCCGGCCAGGGCTTGGAGCGTGCGCAACTCGGTCGTGGCGAAGTCGCCGATGCGCTTTTCGAGCTCCGGGAAGGCCTTGAGCGCCTCCTCGTGCGGCGCCGATTCGCCCTTGTACGCCGGCTTGTCGGCCAGCCGCTTGAGCAGTGCTTCGACCGCGGCGGGATTCTCCTGCGGGTCGATCATCTGCGTGCGCAGCTTGCCCTTGCCGGCGGTTTCGTACAGGTCCAGCAGGTCGCGCACCATGTTCTGGTGCTTCTCCGCGTGCGGGCGCGCCTCCTGAAGGAAGCTGGTGTAGATGCCCGTGATGGTCACTTCCGCCGGCAGGCTGCGCACCAGCTTGACGGTCGCCGGGCTGAGGCTGTTGACGCCCGAGCTGGTCACGTCGATGCGCCCGCCGAAGCGCCCCGCGGCCCACACCGCCATGACGGCGACCGCCGCCGCCAGCAGCGCGTTGATCAGCACGTTCAGGCCGAAGACCAGCCGGCGCTGGCCGGCGTTCATGGATGCGCTTAGCGCCATCGCCGCGACTCCACTACCTTGACCGACAGGAAGATGAACAGCGCCGCGGTAGCCAGAAAGAAGACCACGCTTTCGAGCGTGATCAGCCCGCGGTTGAACTGATCCAGGTGCCGCACCACGTTGGCCCGCTGGAAGGCCTCGCGCAGCGCCCCGCTGGCGACCGAGACGATGTACTGCGCAAACCAGACGAACAGCATCAGCGGGATCGTCGCCGCCATCCACGCCACGATCTGGTTGCGCGTCAGGCTGCTGGTGAACACGCCGAAGCCGCAAAACGCCATGCCGATCAGCAGCAGGCCGAAATAGCTCGACAGCGACGCGCCCAGGTCCGGCGCGCCGTACATCATCATCACCACCAGGTACGCCAGCGTGCCGGCCAGCATGATCGCGTAGAAGATCGTGCTCGCCAGGTACTTGCCGACCACCATCTGCGCGTCCGACACCGGCGCCGTCATCAGCGCCTCGATCGAGCCGCTGCGGTACTCCTCGGCGATCGTCCGCATGGTGATCGCCGGGATGATGATGGTCAGCACGTACGGCGTAAACTGGAAGAACTGCCGCAGCGTGGCGGGCTTGCCCGGCGCCAGGCTCTCGGTCACCAGCACGATCACGCCGGTCAGCAGCAGGAAGCCGGCGATGACGATGTAGCCGATGGGCGAGAAGAACAGCGACAGCAGCTCGCGTTGCATGATGGCCAGTGCGTTTCGCATACGGCCCGATCCTCTCGTGTCTCGTTAGTCGGTGTCGCGCGTGCCGGCGACGATCTTGACGAAGAAGTCTTCCAGCGTGGCGATGTCGCGGCGCAGCTCGCGGATCGGCCAGCCGCGCTGCGTGGCCAGGCGGTAGATGTCCTCGCGGAGGTCGCGCTGCGTCGAGACGCTGGCGCGCGCCCAGCCATCGACCGACGCGACCGAGACATCGTTGACGCCTGGCAGCTTGCGGATGTGCTCGTTCACCTCGGCGGTCGGCCCCTTCAACTCCGCGATCAACCTGGATTCACCGGTCACGCGGTCGCGCAGCTCGTTGACCGTCCCCGATGCGACGATGCGGCCCTTGTTGATGATGATGATTCGCTGACAGGTGGCCTCGACCTCGGGCAGTATGTGGCTGGAGAGCATGACCGTATGCTCCTTGGCCAGTTCGCGGATCAGCGAGCGCGTTTCGCGAATCTGCGTAGGGTCGAGCCCCACGGTCGGCTCGTCGAGGATCAACACGCGCGGGTTGTGCAGCAGCGCATCGGCCAGCCCGACGCGCTGGCGATACCCCTTCGAGAGTTGCCCGATCGGCCGATCCACCACATCGGTGATCCAGCTGCGATCGGCGGCGCGCTTGATCGCCGCCTGCCGCGCCGAGCGGTCCAGCCCGTGCAGCTTGCCGCGGAAGTCCAGGTACTCCCGCACGCGCATTTCGGGGTACATCGGAACCGCTTCGGGCAGATAGCCTACCTGCCGGCGGACGTCCATTGACTGGGTGAAGACGTCAAACCCGGCAACCGACGCCGAGCCGGCCGTCGCTGGGTGAAAGCAGGTCAGGATACGGATGGTGGTGGTCTTCCCGGCCCCGTTGGGACCGAGGAAGCCGACAATCTCGCCTTCGTGCACGCTGAAGGCGATCTTGTTCACGGCGCAGTGGTTGCCGTAGAACTTGGTGAGATCGCGAACTTCGATCACTAGCCTTCCTCCGCGGCCGGAGTCTCCGGTCGGGCCCGGAATCGCTCCCAGGCCTGCCTGGACGACCCTGCCGCCGTCGCGCGCCGCGCCCCGCCGCCAAACCGCTGTGCCGCTCTCATGGGATGGGTCGTGGACCGGCTGGCCGCGTGAAACCCGTCCAAATCTGTGCCACGGCGTCGGCGATCCGCCCTCGCCGACCCTCGCCTCGTGCCGCCGCCCGGAAATGCCGCCCGGCGCATCGGCCATTGGCCCGTGCCGCCGCGCGGCGAATTCTAGATTCGCAGGGGGACGTGTCAAGAGAGAGGGGCGATACGGCGCTGGTATTGCTTGGCGACCGTCGCACCGCGGTACAACAGTGGCCAATGGTGCGCGCAGCACCGGCGTGCGCGCGTGCCCGCCGGGGAGCGAGTGCCGACGCCGCGGAGCATCCGGCCGGCCGCGGAGGAGCGAACGCCGCGTCGCCCGCTGCGGGACCGCACTATCTCCCTCCGCTCGTCGCACGCTGACGGACGACGCTACGGGTGGGCCGCGGCCCGCTCGAATGCGTACAGCATCTCGCGCGCGATCTGCGCGCAACGCTCGTTGTAGGCGGCCGACTCCCGCGGCGTGCCATCGAAGTCTTTCGGGGCGTCGTAGGGCAGCGCGATGCGGGCGGCGGCGCCGCGGACCGTCGGACAGGCGCTCTCCGCCGTCGAGCAGGTCAGCACGGCCGCGAAATCGGATGGTGGGTTGGGCGGCTGGTCGTAGACCTTTGAAAACGCCACGATGGGGGGCGCGTCGGCCGCGAATGAGATTCGATAGCGCGGGTTGTCGCCGCCGGAAGAGGGCGAGAGACCATTGCGCGGATTGCCGCCGTCGGGAGAAATCGTGAAGCGACCATCCGCGCCGTCATCGGCCGCGGCGAGCGAAACCCGCAACCCCGCACGTCGCAACGCATCGACCGCGCGCGGATTGAGCGCGGTCGCCTCGGTGCCACCGGAGAAGCACTCGACGCCCGGCACAGCGAAGTGCGCCGCCGCCACCGTCGCCCAGATGTGCGCGAAATGGCTGCGGCGGGAGTTGTGTGTGCAGATGAAGATCAGCCGGGCGGGCGAAGACTCCGCGCCGGGCCGGGGCGAGGCCGGGGACGCAATCGGCTCACCCGCTGCGCGGGTCGCAAGCGGAGCGGTCGAGGTGCGGGCCGCCCGCAGGTAGTCCACCAGCGGGGCGAGCCGTGCGCGGCGGTCGCGGTCGATCGCGGCCAGCTCCCCGATGCGGGCGGCGACGTAACGGGCAAGTTCGGGGTATAAGGACAATTCGGCGCGCAATGCGAATCCCTCCGTAGCCGTTAACGCGCGCAGCACTCGCTCGGATCAGGCCAGGTTCCGCTGAAGACTTCGACCGCCGGGCCGGTCTTGAAAACGTGATCGCTGGCGCGACTCCATTCGACGAACAACTCGCCGCCGGGCAGGCGGACGCGCGCTGCGCACCCAGCTCGCTCCGTGAGCACCGCGGCGACAACGACGGCGCAGGCGCCCGTGCCACAGGCCAGGGTTGGGCCGGTGCCGCGCTCCCAGGTTTTCATCTCGATTAGGTCGCGGCGGACGACACGGGCGAAGTGAGCGTTGACGCGCTGGGGAAACAGCGGGTGCGCTTCGATGATCGGCCCCCACTCGCGCAGCGGCACCGCCGCCAGGTCGCTCACGAAGAAAACCGCGTGCGGATTGCCCATCGAAACGCAGGTCAAGCGCGGGCCGGCGGCGTCGAAGATCGCGGCGCCGGATACAGCCGGCGCGGGCAGGGCGTCGAACGGCACGTTTACGGCGCGGCTGCCCGCGAGGCGCACGGGAATATCCGCCGGTTCGAGCCGCGGCGTACCCATGTCGACCCGCACCGCGGCTACGCGCTGCCGCTCGTCGAGCGTCAGCTCCAGGGTCAGTACGCCCGCATCGGTCTCGATGCGCAAGGGGTTGCAGCGCGCCAGGCCGCGGTCCCACACGTACTTCGCGACGCAGCGGACGCCGTTGCCGCACATCTGGGCGCGCGAGCCGTCGGCGTTGTACATCTCCATGCGCGCGTGCGCGTCGCAGCCGGCGGAAGGCCGGGCGATCAGGATCAACCCGTCGCCGCCCACGCCGAAGTGCCGGTCGCTGATGACACGCGCCAGCTCCGCCGGATCGCGCACGGGCTGATCGAAGGTGCTGACGTAGACGTAGTCATTGCCCAGGCCGTGCATCTTGGTGAAGGCCAGGGGCATGGGTGCCTCAGGGGTGATTGCCGCGCAGGAAATTCTCGACCACCGAGCGCGGGAACACGTAGCGGCCGGGCCGGGCCAGACCCTGCTGCGCCAGCGGGTTGTTGGCCTCGATCAGGATGATGATGAGGTCTTCGCCGCGGCCGGTTCCGAAGAAGCCCTCGGGCCGGAAGCGACCGCCAGTCGGGTTGCCAGTGTCGATCGGCGGCGGCAGGACCTGCTCAACCTGCCGGGAGAACTCGTCGCGGGCGGCGGTGCTGTTCAGGTTGATGAGCACCTCGCGGCCCTGGCCGGGGCTGATCACGCCCAGGCCCGACGAGCGAAGCTGATTGAACGCGATCTCGACATCGCTCTGGCCGAGGAAGTCCGCTACCGGCACGTTGTTGCGCACGGCGGATTCATCCAGCCAGCGGCGCATGGCCTGCGTGACGAGCTGCTTGGGCGGAACGGTGCGGCGCTGGCCGGTGACCTGGTTGATCGCCTCGACCAGCCCGCGCTCGGTCAGGCCGATCTCGAAGGCGTCGGTGTCGCGCTCGTAGTACATCGTGAAACCCCACGTGCCGCGCTTCGAGAGCGTGGCCACGGGCGAATCGACGGTGAAGTTGCTTTTCAGCCCGCCCTCGGCGACGCCGGCGCGGACGCGGCCGTAGCCGACGCCGATGCGCACGTTCTTGGATTCCTGCGTCTTGTACGCCTCGCTGAGATAGGTTTTGCCGGACGACTCGATCAACAGGCACGTGTAGGGTTCCTCGTCGCCGACCTGGAACTTGATCGACGCGCGGATGCCGGTCAGGATTTTCGTGTTCGGCGGATAC
>CAYOHG010000003.1:5083-23005 GCA_964403685.1 uncultured Planctomycetales bacterium | reverse complement strand
GCGCGTAGCGGCGTCAGGGCCGCCGCTGTGGCGGTCCGCTGGGGACTTCGGCGACTCGCCGGTTCGGCGACGTCGTCCACGACGGCAGGAAGCGGGTGTCGAGCGTGAGCAGCTCGCATTGGGGTCCGCGTGGCGGAAGGATGCCGCCGATCGCCGCTGCGCTGTGGTCGCCCTGCAATCGCAGGAAAAGTTCGCCGCTGATGCGGTCGCGCATCAGCACGTCATCGCAGCCATCACCGTCGTAGTCGCCCAGGGCGGCAACAGAGCGGTTCAAGCCGTTGCCGCGTTGGACCGGGGTCAGGGCACCCAGCGCGACCGCCTCGCAGCTTCCGAGGTGCGCCAGCAGCTCGCCATTGGATTGATCCTGCCAGAGCACGTCGGTGGCGCCGTCGCCGTTAAGGTCGCACAGGCCAACCAGCTCGCAAACCCCCGGGACGACGCGAATCAGCGGCTTGCGCAGTTTCGCCGGGCCATCGTCTCGGGCGAACTGAAGATACGCGGCGCGCTCCTGCTTGTGCTGCCAGAGAATATCGCGCCGCCGGTCACCGTCGAAGTCGGCGAAACCAATCGGCTGCCAGAGAACGTCGGCGTTTCGCACCAGGCGCCGCGCATGCGGGGCATTGTCCTGCCAGCCGGACAGGTGCAGGGCGCCGTCCGGGGCGATCCACAGCAGGTCGTCGCCGCCGTCCCCGGTGAAGTCGCCAATGTCCAGCAGGTGCGCGTCGGCGTGGGGGACCGTTCCCAGTTCGCCGGTCCGCAGAATCGTTCCGCCGTACATGAAGTACGCCAGCAGCGCGCCACTGTGTCCGTCGCGCCAGACGAGGTCGCAGCGGCCGTCCCCGTCGAGGTCGCCGCAGGCAAGAAAACCCCAGGGCGGGTCGCGTCCGGGGAGGATGCACTTCTGCGAGACGTTGGTGCCGTCCATGAGATGCAGCACAAGCGTGCCGCGAATCGTGTCCTGCCAGAGGATGTCGGGCCGGCGGTCGCCAGTGAAATCGCCCAGCCGGATGGGCTGCCATTCGCGGTTCGGCTCGGTAACGACCGCGCTCGTTTCCGGCCCTTCAGCGCCGTTCATCAGGTCGATGGACAGCTCGCCCGAAGCCGGGTTGTACCAGACCACGTCCTCGACCAGGTCGCCGTTGAAGTCGCACAGCTTCCGCAGATTCAGCGACTGCACGAACACCTGCACGTAGGCCCGCGAGACGTTCTGGCGCACGTGGTCGCGCGCCGTGACGTTGATGGTGTACGTGCCGGGCTGCGCAAACCGCGCCCGCGTCTGACTGCCGCGCGGATTGCTCAAGGTTACCAGGGCGGCGCGCTCCGGTGGAAACGGCTCCCACTCGTATTCGACCGCGTCCGGCCGGCTGGGCGAGCCAAGCGCCCGAATCGTCGCCGTCAGCGTCGTCGAGCCGGTGCGAACGATCGGCGGGCTGGCCAGCGCCGTGACCTCGGATGCCGCGCGGCGCGGCCCGGCGAACATACGCGGCAGCACCGCACTCGTGGCCAGCGCTATCAGCGCCCAACCACCCGCGAGCCCCAGCCAGGCAGCCCGGTCGCCAACCATCGGCCGCGGCCATTGCGCAAACCACGCCGTCAGTCGCCGGTGCTGACGCTCCAACCAGGTCGGCGACGAGCTGGCGACACGGTCCAGCGCCCGCAATTGCCTGTGCAGGGCGAACGCCAGCAGAACCACCACGGCACCCTGGACGATGTACATCGACAGCGGGATCCACGGGCCCTGGTTGATCCAATAGAGCATGTCCGGACTAGCCGCCGCGTTCCACGGCACAGGCGTGCCCAGCGACAGCCAGACCTTCGACAGCAGCAGCCCAGCGGCCAGACACAGCCCGGCAAAAGTGGCATTCCACGGGATGCGATCGAGCGCCAAGCAGGTCAGCGCCGCGAACATCGGGAACGCCGTGGTCAGCAGTCGGGATTCGGAATGCAGGCCTAGCAGCGTCGCGACCGAAATCGCGGCCAGCAGCGGCAGTCCCGCGCGCTGGGCCAGCGCTGCGACCCGCGCCCACAGCAGCATCGTCAGCAGCGCCAGCGGGCCGAAGTAAATCACGTGCGCCAACGGAGCCGCGGCCGGCCGGTTCACCGCGTAAGCGACGCAATCCGCCAGGATGTGAAACTCGTTGGTGATGTCGCCGACCGGCTTGGCGATCGCCGCAGTGACGTAGCGGGCCGTCAGGTTCATCGCCGCGAACAACAGCAGCGGCACGAGGCGAATCCGCAGGACCTGGCGCCACTCCAGCCCCGACCACAGTGGCAGAAACGCGCCCAGCACGGTCGCGAACATCAAGACGATGCTGATGCCGCGCAGGAATTCCAGCGGTGGCTGAATGGTGCGCACTTGCGACGGATCGGCGAAGTAGGCCAAAGCAATCAGAACCGTCAGCAGGGTCACGCCGCCAGCCGCGAACGTCCCCAGCCAGGTGCGGCGCTCAAGACCTTCCGGCTGCAATGGCCCCGGGCGAAAGGCAACCAGGCAGGCGGCGTAGATATCCGCCCCTGGTCGAATGTAGAACGCCAGCAACGCGAGGATCAGCAGCAGCCATGTGCGTTGCCGCACCACCGAGTGCAGCATCGCCACGCCCAGCAGGAACTGAGCACTGTCGCCGTTGCACGGGTGATAGAACGGCATCTTGGTGAACGCGAAGCTCAGCAGCAGGAGCGGGAAGCTCAGCCAGCGCGTGGCGGTCGAAACCCGCCAGTGTTCGAGGGTTCGCCCCCACAGAAAGATCGCAACTAACAGGCAGAGCACGTTCTGTACGCGATGGCCCGCAATGATCGCCGGCCGGCCGAGCACCGCGTCATATTCAAGGCCCAGCAGCCGGAACCCCTCGCGCACCGTCAGGTAGGGCAGGATGTGGCGATATTCGTAGACGGTCGCATCCTGATTGCGGACCGCCTCGACCAACCGACCGGCGAGCGTCACGTGAATCGTGCCGTCGCCGCCCAGCCCACCGATCTCTGAAATCACCCCGCCGTAGCGCGACTCGAGCGCCCCGTACGCCACCACCGCCAGGCAGACCAGCGCCACATCAGGTCGAAGGAAGGCAACGACCGTCCGCAACGGCGCCGGCAGAACCATGCGTGCTCCTGTGTTGTAACCGGATACAGGTTGGAACGCGCGTCCGGCGATCGGGTCGCCGATCTCGCCGTCAGCGTAGCGAGCGCCGCGGCCCTTTGCAACGCGGGTGAAAGCCCGATTCGCTGGGTGGCCGCGACCGTTCGCGCGCCCGCGGATCGGGCGCGCCCGACCACGGCAAGCCGACGGCTCCGTTGCGCGGCTTTGACGCCCGCCGACCGCACAGATACGCTCGCCGGCAGCCTTGAAACGTGCAGCCGCCAGCGAGCCCGAATCGTGACCCGAGTGCCGTTGCTGGATCTGAAAGCGCAGCTCGCGGACATCCGCGACGAACTGCGCCGCGCCCTGGACACCGTGGTCGACTCGGGCCAGTACATCCTCGGCCCGCAGGTCGACGAACTGGAGCGGCGGATCGCCGAGTATGTGGGCGTCCCCCACGCGATCGGCGTGTCGTCCGGGACCGATGCACTGCTGATCGCCTTGATGGCCCTCGATGTCGGCCCGGACGACATCGTGCTCACCTCACCCTATTCGTTCTTTGCCTCCGCGGGAGTCATCGCGCGGCTGGGGGCGCGGCCGGCGTTCGTCGACATCGACCCGCGCACCTACAACCTCGCCCCTTCCGCGCTGGAGGATTGGTTCCGCCGGAACGCCGATCAGATGGGGCGTGTGCGCGCGATTCTGCCGGTGCACCTGTTCGGCCAATGTGCCGATATGCAGGCCATTCTGGAAATCGCGGGCCGACACAACATTGCCGTGGTCGAAGATGCCGCCCAGGCGCTGGGTGCGCGCTGCCGGCTGCCCGACGGCCTGCATCACGCCGGATCGATGGGGCGAATCGGGTGCTTCTCGTTCTTTCCCAGCAAGAACCTCGGCGCGATCGGCGACGCTGGCATCGTCGTTACGGCCGACCCGGCCTTGGCGGACAAGCTGCGCTGCCTGCGGACGCACGGCGCCCGGCCGAAGTACTACCACGCAATGATCGGCGGGAACTTTCGCATCGATGCGCTCCAGGCGGCGATCCTGCTCGTGAAACTGCCGCACCTGGAGCGCTGGCACGCGGCCCGCCGCGCCAACGCCGAGTACTACGATGCGCACCTGCCGTTGGCCGGCATCGAACCGCCGACGATCGTCGGCGCGCGCGAGCTGCACATCTACAACCAGTACGTGGTCAGCGTGCGAGGGGATCGCGACAAGCTGCGGCGGCACCTGGGCGAGTGCGGCATCGGCTGCGAGGTCTACTACCCCGTTCCGTTCCACCAGCAGCAGTGCTTCCGCTATCTGGGCTATCAGACCGGCGACTTTCCGGCCCGCGAGTACGCCGCGGCGCACTCGCTGGCGATCCCCATCTACCCTGAGCTGACCCGCTCGATGCAGGACGCGGTGCTCGAGGCGCTGCGCACGTTTCGCGAAACCTGAGCGGGACGGGCATCATGCCGTTAGAATGAGCCCGGCCATGCGGAGACCCATGTGAAATCCGAAACGCCGGGACTGCCACAAACGCGCAAGCTGGCGCCGGTCGCCGCTGGCAACGCCGACCTGGCGGCGACTGCTTCGTCCGCCCCGGCAAACGGCGCCAACCTCCTGGAGCGGCTGCGCGGGGGCGATGCGGCGGCGTTTGAGGAAGTCGTCCGACTGCATGGCGGGCGGATGTTGGCCGCGGCGCGACGGCTGCTGCCGCGCGAAGACGACGCTCAGGACGCCGTTCAGGAGGCCTTCCTGTCGGCGTTTCGCGCCATCCACGATTTTGCCGGGGCCGCCCAGCTTGGAACCTGGCTGCATCGAATCGTCGTCAACGCGGCGTTGCTGAGGCTGCGCCATCAACGCCGCCGGCCGGAAGTATCGATCGAGTCCATGCTGCCGACCTACCTCGCCGACGGTCATCCGGCCGATCCGGTGGCCGACTGGCGCGAATCAGCACAGGACGTGCTCTCTCGGCAGGAGCTGCGGCAGGCGGTTCGCGAAGCGATCCACGAGTTGCCCGAGAACTACCGTACCGTTCTGATGCTCCGCGACATCGAAGGGATGGATACGCGCGAGACGGCACTGTCGCTGGGAATCGACGAGAACACCGTGAAGGTTCGCTTGCATCGAGCGCGGCAGGCCTTGCGGACGCTGCTGGACCGGCGCTTCAGAGGGGATCCGCCATGACCTGCCGAGAACTGCACGACTTCCTGGCGGCCTATCTGGATCACGAACTGCCACCCGAACAGCTTTCGGAATTCGAGCGTCACCTGAGGCGCTGTCCGCCCTGCGTGCGCTACCTGGACACCTATCGCAAGACCATCGAGATTTGCCGAGCCGCCGTCGCGCCGCCCGTTCACGAGCCCATTCCCGAGAAACTGGTGCGCGCCATCCTTGCCGCCCGCGCCAAGGTCCAGGCCGCGACGCCCGAGCCGCCCGCCGACCCGTCACAGGCATCACCAAGCGCGAATCCGTAGCTCAGAGGTTCAGGGTGCGTCTACGAGGCAGGCCGGATGCCGGCCCCACCGGAGCGGGAACTCTGCGCTCCAGGGTGGGACGAGATCCCGGCCCGCCGGCCCTCGCTCGACCCGAATCACGGACCAAACGAGAACCCGCCCTCACGCGCGAACGACTCAATCGGCATGCGGTCGGTGGGCAATTCCCGCTCGCGCAGACCCGCGGGCAGGGCGTCCGGGTCGCCTGGCCGACCGACCGCGATCATCGCTTCCACCGCATAATCCGCCGGCACACCCAGCGCGGCCCGGACCCGTTCTCGATCGAAACCCGCCATCCCGTGCGTCACCAGCCCCATCGCCGACCCTTGCAGCAGCAGGTTCTGGAACGCCGCCCCGGCATCCAGCGTGTGAACGGAGTTGGGTTGCCCGTTTCGCGTGAAAACCTTGTGCGAAAGCAAGACGATGAGCACCGCCGCGTTCACGCACCACGCGCGGTTGACCTCCATTAGGAATTCCATGAAACGGGCGAACTCCGCGGTATCGCGGCGTGCGTACAGGAAACGCCACTCCTGCTCGTTGTAACTGGACGGCGCCCAGCGAGCGGCCTCGAACAGCTGCTTCAGTTCGCCATCGGAAACCGGCTCGCCGCTCATGGCGCGGGGCGACCAGCGCGAATAGAAGATCGACTCGATCGGGTAGGCGGGCTTGCGAAACTGGCGCGGATCGGGCAGCTTGGACATTGAATTCCCTCGCAGGCACGCCGCCCTACGCGGCGCGCGTACGGATGGATGTTATGCCGGATGCCGCTCGATCGCCGGAGGTTTCGCGCCCGCGGGAGGAAACTCCAGCCAACCTTTCCCAGACCGGCGACACGGCCGCTCCGTCGCCGGCCCGATTGAGCGAACTGGCCGAGCACGTCACCGCCGTCCAGGCCCACACCGGCGAGACCGCCCTGCGGACCCTGCCGCTGCCGCTCGCCGTCGTGACCCTGGCCGAGTCCGCGGAAGCTTGCGTGTCGGCGATTGCGGCCCAATCCGCGCAGCGCTCGCCAGTCGCGTGCCGGCCCGGTTGCGGTGCGTGCTGCCGGCTGGCGGTCGCGGTCACCGCACCCGAGGCTGTGCGATTGGCACAGAACCTGCGGACCCGATTGAGCCCGGAACAGCTCGACGCCACCCTCGACCGCATCCGCACGACGGCGGCGACGATCTCACACTTGTCCATCGAGGATCGGGCCCTGGCGCGGGTGCCCTGCGCGCTGCTCGGTCCGGATGACAATTGCACCGTGTACGACGCTCGCCCGATCGGCTGCCGCGGCTGGACCTCGTTTTCGCGCGGCGCGTGTGAACAGGCTCTCGCGGACGCCGAGCCCGGCCACAGCGGTCCGATGGACGCCGAGGTCTGGACCGCGGCGACGGCGGCGGCGTTCGGTATTCAGACCGCCGCGCGAGCCCTGCGGCTGGACGCCGGGCAATACGAATTGCACAGCGCCGTGCTGTGGGCGCTGGAAGTGCCCGGAGCCGACGCGGCCTGGCTGCGCGGCGCGCCGCTGGCGGAACGCTGCGCGCGTGACCTCACGGCGATTGCGGTGAGTCGATGGCCCGCGTCGCGCCGACTTGCGCTCAAGTGAGCGGACCAAACTCGCCGGCGACCCAACCGGGGCAGCACCGGCATTGTTCAGGACGGCTCGTGCCCGGAGCTTCTCCGTGAAGAGGCTGCAAGTGAGAGCGACGCCAATGAACGCAACGCGGGTAAAGGCAGGGGCTTGACGCGCCCGACAGGACTCGAACCTGTAACCCTCGGTTCCGAAGACCGATGCTCTGTCCAATTGAGCTACGGACGCAAGTACCGGCCATTCTACGCGGACGCACGGCGGTTTCGCCACCTGCTGCGGGAGGCAAGCGCCGCCCTCTCGCCCTCTCCAGCAACGCTGCGGGAAATCGCACAGGCTCCACTCGTGCCCCGGATGTGAATCGCAGTCACGGGGCGCTGTCCGTCCCAGCGGCGGGCGTCGGCACCCGCCGGGTTGCTTCGGGAAGCCGCTCCGCACAGATCGCGCCCGCGAAGCTGGTGAGCTGCATGATCTCGTCGAGGGAAAGCGGAATTCCCTCGGGTGGCAGCCGGACTCCCGCTTGCACTGGCGCAATCTCGGATCGCACATCCCAGCGCGCGCCTGCTGGGTCGACATCGAGCAGCCCGAGAGGTTCCAGTTTGTACTGCGCGAGCGCGTCGGTGCCAGCCGGCGCGGCGTCGAGCGCCAGAACGCGCTTCGTCCACCAGAATCGAACCGCCGTCGCCCACGGTCCCGGTTTCGCGCGCGGTATCTGCTACCGCCAAGAAAACGGGCTGCGCCGCGCCTCATTTCCGTTCGTAGACGATCTCCACGACCTTGTAGTCATCGCCGGCGTGCAGGTCTATCACGCTGACCACGTGCTTGTCCTTGCTCTCGACCTTGCAGGTCAGCTTGATCGTCCGGCCGTAGACGTCCAGCGTAGGCTCGTCCATCTGGGCGTAGTAGGTGAACTCGCCGGTCTGCGGGTGCCGTGCCCCACGCAGGTTGAGCATCTGCGTGCCCATGTTGTCCACCCAGTTCGAGACGTACATGTTCTGGAAATTGTCATAGCCGGTCAGGCCGCGACCCTGGAATCGCTCCTTGCGCGGCTTGCCGTCCGGGCCGGGCATCTCCATCTCATACTCGATCTGCTCGCTGATGTAGCGGCCGTCGAGAATCCACTCCACCTTGGCGGATCCGTGCGATTCCATCGCCGGCGAACCGGGGCCGCCCATGAACATCCGCGCGGTGACTTTCCATTCGCCGACGAAATCCTGAAGAAACCTGTGGCTCTCCCCCGGCGCCATGATCGCCTGCATCCGCTCCATCATCGCCTTCATCTCGTCGGCGCCGGGCTGCCCCGCTGGCGGCGTCTCCTGCTGCGCCCGCCAGGCCCCCACCAGCACCACCAGCAAAGCCGCCAACACGCCGCCGACAAATCCCAATCGCGCGTTCATGCCGTACTCCTGTGTGTGAACACCTTTCCGAGCCCGTCACCCACGTCTCGCGCGAGCTCAATAGCGGCTGCCGCCTCCCACCGATCGTAGTTGACTCGGCGCACCGCCCTGCTCTCCGTGCCTTCGCCCCTTCTTCTCCCCTTCGTCCCGCTGTTCCCGCTTCAGCAATACACCCACCCCTCCAGCATAGCGTCGGCGTCGCCGGTCGCCGAGAGCAGCGCCTCGCTGCGAACGGCCCGTGCCGTGGCTGCGGCCGCGAGCAGCGAATCCAGCGCATCGCCCTCGGGATCATCGAGGTACGTCGCCCGCAGTTCGCGGCCCGGCAACACGAGCTGTTCACGCTCGCAGACATCCGCCAGCAACCGCGCGCGCTCCCGCCGATGCGCGTCGCTGCGGCCCTTGTACGCGACGTAGCGATCCAGCCGCTTGAGCAACGACGCCGGGCAGATTTCGATCAGAATCGACCCGCGCCGCAGCGTCGTCGCCCACGCGCCCGATTCCCGCACTTCGTCCTGCTGCATCGGCAGCACCCGCGCGCCCCCGCTCAGCACCAGCGGCCGGATCACATCGCGAATGCCGTAATACGTCTGGCGATACAGCCGCAGGTTGTAGGGGCAGAAGGGCGTGCGCGCCGCGAGATCCGTCGCGCGGCGCAGTTCGCGTCCGCCGGCGGCGACCGTGCACGCTTCGCGGAAACCGGCCGCATCCGCGTAGCGGCCGGCGAAACCAGCCAGAAACGCCCGCCAATCATCACCATTCAGCAGGGCGCGCGGCAGCCCGATGGGAAAATCCAACCCACAGACGCAGCGACTCGCAACGATTTCCGCGCGCAGCGCGGACAGCGCCGCGGTTCGCTCCGCACTGCCTCCGGGCAGGTCGGCCGCGCGCCGGCACGCTTCGACATGCAGCCGGCCGCGCTCGTCCAGTGTCCCGCGCGAAAGCCAGATCTTGCGGCCGGCGTCGCTTGCGCCGCTGAAGTCAACGCCCAGAATCGTCGGCGTCACGCCCGGCCCCGAGCCCATGTGTCGCACTATACCGGCTTGACAAGGCCCTGCCGCCCGCCGTCAATGCCGCCGATGACTTCACCCCCGGCGCCGCCGCTGGATCGCGACACCGTTCTGGCGGTGTACCTTCGCAATCTCGAGGCGCTGTACCAGCGGGAACCCGATCTGGCCGGCAGCATCGAGGCCATTCCATTTGCGGCGCTGCCCGCCTTCGAACCAACCCGCGACGGCTGCCTGACGCAGCGGGTGCGGGCCGACGACGGCGCGGAAATATACCTGCACAGCCGCTATCGAGCGGCGGACGAAGCCCGCCAGCTCGTGGACACCATTCCCGCCGATGCGCACCCGACGTTCCTGGTATACGGGCTGGGTCTGGGCTACGTGCTCGCCGAACTTGAGCGCCGCTTCGAGCAGCCCGTCATGATCGTCGTCGACGACGATCTGGCGCAGCTCAAGAGCGCGCTGTGCGCGACCGACCTGTCCGCCGCGTTGCGCGAAAACCGCCTGTTCCTGCTGTGGAACGCGGATCGCCGCGGGCTGTACGCAAAGCTGAACGCATGCAACGCCGACATTCTGCTGGGCGTGCAGTTTCTGACGCTGCCGCACACGCGCCGGGTGCACGTCGCGTTTCAGCAGCAGATGCAGGCGCAACTGGCCGATTACCTGGCGTTCGCCCGGACGCAGATGATCACGCTGATCCGCAACGCGCGGGTCACGTTCCAGAACGTCGCCAACAACCTGGTGCACTATGTCACGAACCCCGGCATTGACTGGCTGCGCGAGCGCGCCGCGGGCTACCCGGCGATCATCGTGGCCGCCGGACCGTCGCTGGCGCGCAACATCGAGCAGGTGCTGGCGCTGCGCGGGCAGGCCGTGCTGATTGCCGTGCAGACAGTCCTCAAGCTGTTGCACCAGTTGAACTGCCCGCCGCACTTCGTCACCAGTCTGGATTTTCACGAGGTATCCGCCGAATTCTTCCGCGGGCTGAGCGACCCGCGCGATTGCGTGCTGGTGGCCGAGCCCAAAGCCACCTGGCACGTGCTCGACGCCTATGCGGGCCGCAAGCACCTGCTGCACCACCCGCTTTCGGAAGTGCTGCTCGGCGAGGCCGCCCCGAGCCGGGCCGGGCTGCGCGGCGGAGCGACCGTCGCACACCTGGCGTTCTACCTGGCCGATTACCTGGGCTGCGACCCAATCATCTTCGTGGGCCAGGACCTTTCCTTCGCGGAGGGGCGCTTCTACCTGCCGGGCAGCCCGATCGAGCGCGTCTGGGCACCGGAGCTGAATGCCTTCTGCACGCCCGAGATGAAGCAATGGGAACGCATCGTGCGCAACCGGCCCATTCTGCGCAGCGCCCGCGACCTGCACGGTCGGGCGGTCTACACCGACGACCTGCTCTTCTCCTACGCCGAGCAATTCCAGAACGACTTCGCCACCTGTCGGCGGCGCGTGATCCAGGCCTCGCAGGGCGGACTCGCGTTGCGCGGCATGAACGTAATGACGCTGGCCGACGCGGCCGAGCAGCACTGTCGCCGCCCGCTGCCCGACGGCCTGTTCGCCATGCCCCCGGCGCACGCAGCGCGCGGCGATCGCGCTGCGGCGGCGACGGCCTTGCGCAGCCGGCTGGCCGAGCTCGACCACGTGCGCAAGATCGCTACCGAAATGCGCGCACTGCTCGAACGCCTGACGAATCTGGTCGAGCGACCCGCGGAGTTCAATCAACTCATCGTGCGGGTCGACGAGCTGCGCCTGGGGATGATGAAATACGATCGACTGTACAAGACGATCGTCGAAGTCTCGGCGCGGGCCGAGCTGCGCCGATACGGCGCCGACCGGCGCATCGGCCGCCCGGAGCAGGAGACCGCCGCCACCGCCCGGCAGCGTCTGCGCCGCGACATCGATTTTGTGGACGAATTCGCCGCCAGTTGCGCGTTCATTCAGGGCGCGCTGCCGCAGGCGCTGGAACGGCTGGAGGCGCCGCAGGCATGAACGTCGCCGCCGCCGTTTTTGCCGACTTCACCGAGACGTTTCTCGGCACACCCACGCGCCTGCTGCACGAACTGGGCGGCGAGAGCGTGCTGAACCGCACGCTGCAACGCATCGCACAGATCGACGGTGCGGCGCCCTGCTGCCTGGTCGTGCGCCCGCGCGAGGCCGAACTTGCGACCCGTGCGCTGCGCGACAGTGGGCTGGCGTCGCGCTTCGAGCTGCTGGCCCTGGACGATGCCCCGCGATCCCGCCGGCGGCTGATCCGCGCGGCTCGAAAGTGGAACCTGAGCGCCTGGCGCGGCACGCCGCTGGGGACGACCTGGTTCGACGAGTTCGTCGAGCCGGCCCTGGTGCTTCGCGTGTTGCAGCACACCCGCGCCGAGGCGGTGCTGTGCTTCGACGGTCACCAGCCGCTGGTCGACCCGCGCATCGCCGAACGCATGCTGGCGCACGCCGCCAGCCATGTGGAGCACGCCCGTTTCGTTTTCACTCAGGCGCCTCCAGGACTGGCCGGGCTGCTGCTGCGGCGCGAACAGGCGCTGGAGCTGGTGCAGGCGAATGCCCCGGTCGGCGCCCTCCTGTCGTATCGGCCCGAAATCGCTCAGATGGACCCGATCAATCGCGACCCGTGCCTGCAAATCGACCGTGAGATCACGCAGACACCGGCGCGCTTCATCCCGGACACGACCGCCGGCACGTCGCTGGTGGGAGACGCCCTGGCCGCCCTCGGCGATAAAGCCGACTCCCTGGCGCTGAGCCGCTTCGCGCAACAGCGCCAGCGGGACGCGGCGCCCCGACTGATGGAGCTGGAAATCGAACTGACCACGCTGGATCCGCTGGCTGAGACGCTGCTGCGCCCGCGCGGGGCGCGCGTTTCCCCGCGGGGCCCGGCGGAGCCAGACGCCATCGAACGCATCGCGCTCGAGTTCGCCAGGCTGAACGACGAGGCCCGCATCGTACTCGGCGGTCATGGCGATCCACTGCTGCATCCCCATTTCCCGGCGATCGTGAAATCGCTCCGCGCCGCGGGAATCCTGGCCCTGGCGGTACGAACGCCCCTGGTCGAATTGTCCGATGCCAACCTCGAGGCTCTGCTGGCGGCCCGCGTCGACGTGCTCGAAGTGCTGCTCGACGCCAACTCTGCGGCCACCTACCAGCAGGTCCATCGGCGCGATGCCTTCGCTGGGGTGTTGGCGAACATCGACCGGATCGACGGGCTGCGCACGGCGCGCTCACACCCCGAGCCGATCCTCGCACCCAGCCTGACTCGCTGTGCCGCGACATTGGCGGAAATGGAGGCGTTCTACGACGGCTGGCTACGCCGGACCGGGGCCGCGATCATTCGCGGCTACAGCACCCACTGCGGGAAACTGCCGCCCGACAGCCTGCTCGGCGCCACTCCGGTGGTCCGCGAGGCCTGCCAACGGTTGGACTCGCGGCTGATGTTGCGGGCGGACGGCCGCGCGGTCGCCTGTGCGGAAAGCGTCGGCGAGGAGCTGCTCGTTGGGGATTGGCACCAGGATTCCCTTGAGACCATCTGGTGTGGCGCCGAACATGCTCGGATTCGAGCGGTGCACAAAGCGCAAGGCTGGGAGACGCTGGCACCATGCGGCATGTGCCGAGAGTGGTTCCGGGCTTAGGAGCTAACTGACGGTAGTGCGTCGCTTCAAGACCAGCCACGCTGACATGACGGATAACCGTCCGATGACAATTGCATTCGCGCAGTTTTTGTGCTATGCTCTGGGCGGGTGATGACTGAGCACCCACCGCAGGCGGCGGAAGAAAACGGCTTCATACCTCGTTCATCGTTTGCTTCCGAAGCGGTCAGTCGAGTGGAAGACGAAGCAGGAAGACACCGGATGCGGTTGCGCGGCGAGCGCTGGGGTCATCCCGGATGAGCGGCGAAGAACGAGGTGCTCCGTGAGCGACACAATCAAGTGTCTGTGCGGCAATTGTGGTGCGAAGTACCGCCTGCCGGTTGAGTTCGCCGGGCGCACGGCCCGGTGCAAGAAATGCGGCCAGAGATTCGAAGTGCCGCGGCCGGCTGCCAAGACGTTGGAAGACAGTGTTCTTGACTGGCTGACCGACGAAGAGGATGTCGACCAGCAGGAAACGCTCCAGCCGCGCGTGGTCAACCTACCCAAACAACCAAGCCCGGCCGGCGACGACGATTCGACCCCCCGCTCCAAGCCCAACCCGATTCGCCTCAAGGAATTGAAAGAAAAACTGGCCTGACCGCCGCGGACCGTCCGGATCCGTGCGCACGAAGTTTGTTCGCGCGGACGGCGGCCAGCTCCCCATCGTCGTCGTTGAATTGGCCTGAACCCTGCGATTCCGCCGTCCGGAGGGTTGACCCGCCGCGCAGGACCGCGATGATGCCGGCGTGTGGCTGCGAATCGGTGCGATTAGCGCGTTGCTGGCCGTCGTCGCCGGTGCATTCGGCGCCCACGTTCTCGAATCGCGAGTCGACGCGCGGGCGGCGCACAATTTCGAAGTCGCGGCGCGCTACCAGATATACCACGCCCTCGGCCTGCTGCTGTTGGCGGCGTTCGAGCGCCGGCTTGGCCCCAGCGCCCGACTCGCCGGCTGGTTGTTCCTGCTTGGCACGATCGTTTTCAGCGGCAGTTTGTACGCACTCGTCCTGACCGGGGCGCGCTGGTGGGGCGCCCTCACGCCCGTCGGTGGGGTCGCGTTTGTGCTCGGCTGGCTCGTGCTGGCGTTGGCCGCCGGCCGAAGCAATCCCCGCCGGCGCTGGTGAACACGCCGGCGCGCGGGTTCATTCGGAAGCCGCGTGGCTCTCGGCGGTTGCGGGCGTCCGCATAAGGGTGCGCCGGGCGAGCCCCTTCAGATCCTCGACCATCAGGTAGCCGGCCGGGACCGTCACGAGCGTCATCAGCGTCGCGAGCCCCAGCCCGAATGTGATCGAGATGGCCATCGGAATCAGGAATTTGGCCTGGAACGACTGCTCGGCCATCAGCGGCCCGAGCCCTAGAATCGTCGTGACCGTGGTCAGCACAATCGCCCGCAACCGGCGCACGCCACCCGCGATCACGGCCTGGTGAGTCGGCTTCCCGGCAGCGGTTTCGCTGTTGATGAAGTCCACCAGCACGAGCGCATCGTTGACCACCACGCCTGAGACGGCCACCAGCCCGATCGCCGACAGGATCGTCATGGGGTAACCCATGATCAGATGGCCCGCGACCGCACCGATCACGCCGCACGGTATCGCCAGCATGACGATCAACGGCTGCACGTAGCTGCGGAAGAGGCCGGCCAGCATGGCGTAAATCAGCGCCAACGCCACGAAAAGATCCGACTGAAGCGAACCCAGTGCCTTGGCGGTTTCCCGCTTGGCGCCGGCGTACTCAATCCGCAATCCCGGCGTCTGCGACTCCAGCCGCCGAACCAGCGGCAGCATGTCCGCCAGAATCTGCTCGGAATTGCCGCGGGCCTGATCCACGTCGGCGGTCACGACGACCGCACGCCGTTGATTGACCCGCCGCAGCGACGCGGTTCCTGGGCTTTCCCTGATCCGCGCGACTTCGCAGATCGGGACCATTCCGGCCGGTGTTGCGATGCGCATCTGCTCGAGCTCGTGCAGGTCGCGCCGCCGCTGCTTTGAGAAGCGCACGCGGACATCGATGTCGTCGCGACCGCGTTGCAGCGTGCGGGCCTCGAGCCCGTAGAACGCGCCGCGAACCTCGGTCGCCAGGCTGCGGGTGGTCACGCCCAGCGCCCGGGCCGACTCGAACAGCTCGATCTGCAACTCGCGCCGACCGGCGTCGTAGTCGTCGTCGATGTCGTACACACCGCTGTAACCTTCCAGCGCGGCGCGCAACTCGCCGGCGGCGGCGAGTGCATCCTCGAGGCGCTCGCAGGTCACTTCGATCTGAATCTCAGCCCCCGCCGGACCGCCCTGCATCGAACGGTAGCGCAAGGCGCTGATGCCGGGGATGGCGCTGGTCTTGCGGCGGAACTCGGCCAGGATGTCGTCACTGGAGCGTTCACGCTGCTCGACTTCCGACAGCTCGATAATCACCTGCCCCGTGTGCGAGCGCACGGTGGTGTACGCGCCGCCTTCGTCAGCGTCGATCTGCGCGCCGACTATGGACCAGATGCTGTTGACCTCGGGCGCTTCCTTGCAGGCCGCCTCGACCACGCGCATCGCCGCGCGGGTGCGTTCAGCCGGAGTGCCGACCGGCATTTCCAGGTCCGCCAGCAGCGTCTCTGAGTCCATCTTCTGCACGAACACGAAAGGAACGCGGTTGCCGGCGACCAGCCCCAGCGCGCCGATCAGCAAGGCGACGACCAGCGCCATCGTTACGTAGCGATACTCGGAGCAGACGTTCAGCAGCCGCTCGTAGTACCGCCGGAGGATGTCCAGCACGAGGTGCTGCTCGATGTCGCGGAAACGCGCCCCGAAGCCGCGCATCCAGCGGGCGGCCCACGAGCGGCCCGGCGCGTGCGGTCGCAGTGTGCCCGCCAGGTGCGAGGGCAGCAGCGTCAGCGCTTCTAACAGTGAAACGCTCAGCGTGCAGGCCACCACGATGGGAAGCACGCCCATGAAGTCGCCGATCTGCCCCTCGATGAACACCAGCGGCACGAACGCCCCGATGGTCGTCATGACCGTGACCACCACCGGCCAGGCCACCTCGACCGCCCCCGCGACGGCGGCCGTCCGCGGCGATTCGCCGCGCTCCACGCGCGCGTAGATGTTTTCGCCGACCACGATGGCATCGTCCACCACCATGCCGAGCACGACGATCAGCCCGAACATGGTGATGAGATTGAGCGTCAGGCCGGTCAGCTTCATGAGTAAGGCGGTGCCGCAGACGGCCACGACCATACCGGCCATGACCCAGCAGGAGACCCGCCAGTTGAGGAACAACAGCAGTGACAGGAAGACGAACGCGGCCCCCCACGCACCGTTGCGCAGGAGCAGCTCCAGGCGGTCCTCGATGAAACGCGCCAGGTTGCTGTGCGTCTGGAGCTTCACGCCGGGCGGATACGGATCGCCGCGGGCCTGCTCGTAGATGAGCTGCGGCTCGGTTTGAAAACCAAAGGCGTTCCGCACGCCCGTCCAGAAATCCCATTCGACGTCCTGGCCCATTTTGCCGGCAACGAACGCCCGCACCTTGGCCGAGATGTCGATGGCGTCTTGCGTCGCGTTCTTGTACACCGTGACGCTTACCGCCCGCTGTCCGTTGAAAAAGCCGGCGATCTCGTCGCTCTCGAATCCGTCGATTACCCGCGCCAGGTCGCGAACGCGCACCTCCCGCCCGCCGGCGCCGGTGCGAACGACCGTCTCGGCGATGCGGGCCGCATCGTCGCTCTCGCCCATGGTCCGCACCGCGACGTTGCTGGTATCGGTCTCGATCTGGCCGGCCGGCAGGTCCAGATTGGTCTGGCGGATCGCGTCGGCGATCTGACTCAGGGACGTCCGGTACTCGATCAGCTTCTCGGGCGCAACCTCGACGGCCAACTCCCCCTTGAGCAGCCCGCCGACTTCGATATCGGTCACGCCCGGCAGCAGCAGCACCTCGTTGCGCAGCCGCTCGCCCAGCGCCTTGAGCGTGCGCTCGTCGACGTCGCCGAACATCGTCACGGAGATCACCGGCAGGCGCGGCTCGGCCTTGCGGACGCGGAACTCCTCGACGTCCTCGGGAAGCTCGTCGCGTGGAATGGCGTCGACAGCCGCCTGAACGTCGTTGACGACCTGGTCGAGGTTGCGCACGTCGCTGCGCAGCTCGGCGACGATCACGCACATCCCCTCGGTGATCTGCGTGACGATCTTCTCGATCTCGGCCACGCTCTTGACGGCTTCCTCGGCGCGCAGCGCAACGGCTTTCTCGATTTCCGCCGGCATCGCTCCGGGATAGGGCACCGATACGAGCACGCGGTCGGGGCGCGACTCAGGGAACATCTCGCGCGTCAACGTCAGCCCCGAGTACAGGCCCAGCCCAACCACAGTGAGCATCAGTATGCCCACCAGCACGGGACGATCGACGAAGTAGGCGACGAAGGCTCTCATGATCCGCTACGGCACCGCCTGCCCGGAACCCGCCGATGTTTCGCGTGCCGGGGCCGGAGGCCGATCCGCATCCCGCGCCAGCGTAGCGGCCGAGGGTTCCGCGACGCGCACCGGCATGCCGTCGGCCAGCACATCCAGGTTGGTGAGAACGACCAGGCTGCCGGCCGGCACATCCCGCAGAGCCACCCGCTCGCGCAACGTGCGCTCGACGCGGACCGGGATGCGCCGTACCTGCTGCTCGGCCTCGTTCACGACGAAAACGTGACCATCGACCAGGGCCGCGCGCGGAAGCGTCACGACGTCGCGGATCAGCGGCCCATCGATCTCGGCGTGAACGAACGCGCCCGACAGCAGCGGCACGGCCTGCTGGCGGTTGTC
>CAYOHG010000003.1:0-5073 GCA_964403685.1 uncultured Planctomycetales bacterium | reverse complement strand
GTCTACTTCCACGAAAAGCTGGAACGTGCGCGTGGCTTCGTCCGCCGCAGGCGAAACGCGCACGACCACACCTTCCCAGACGGCCGGCGCGCTGCTGTCCATTCGCAGCCGGCAGGGTGCCCCGACCGCGACGCGCGCGCGCACCGACAGCGGCAGCTCGATGGGAATCTCCATCTGGTCCGGGCAGAGCACCGCCAGGAGGGCTTGCCCCGGAGAGACCCGCTCGCCCAGCTCAACCGACAGCGCAGCCACCTGCCCGTCGAAGCTGGCCCGCACGACACAGCGCTCCCGGTCCAGCTCCGCCAGCCGCAGCTCCGCCGCCGCGCGATCGCGGGCCGCCTGCTGGGCGGCGCGGTTCTGAGGGAGCAGATCGCGCTGTCCGTAAAGCGCCTGGCAGGCGCGGCGCAGCGACTCGCGGGCCTGCAAAGCCAGGTCAAGCTCACGTGGCCGGGCATTGCCGCTCTCGTCCAGTCCAAGAACGCGCTCATACTCGCGCTGCGCGATCTGAAGCTCGCTTTCGGCGATCTCGATCAGCCGAGTGTTGTTCTGCTCCTCAACGTCGATCCGCCGCAGAGCGGCTTCTTCGGCCGCCAGCACGCTGCTGGCGCGTTGGGCGCGCTGCGCATACTCGCGCTCGTCGATGCGCAGCAGCACCTCGCCGGCCCGAACTGAGGCGCCGATCCGCACCTCATCTGGCAGCTCAACGATCGTGCCCGCAACCTGTGCCATGACCCACGCACGGCGATCGGCCTGAGCCGTGCCGTAGCCGAAGATCGACTCGATCACGTCTGCGGGAGTCGCCCGCAGAGCCTCGACCAGCAGTACCGGTCGGGCGCGTTCGACAGTCGGCGGCTTCGGTGCCGTCGCAAGCAGCAGCTCGAACACTCCCAGTCCGGCCCCCAGCAACACCGGCACCAGGATCAGTGACAACAGCCATTTTCTACCCATGCGGATTGGCATTCATGCGGGCTGGACAAAGGCGGCGGGTATTGGCTCGTCGGCGGGGATCGTCTCCCCGCGGGAGGGCTGGCGCCCACGCCAGCCCCGGCGCGCGTCGCTGGTCCAGTTCAATGCTGGAGTATACGCCGGCGCCGTCGTACAACATAAGCGCCGGCGACGGTCTCGATCGCGCTGCCTGGGCACGCGGCGAGGCGCGGAGCGTCTTCCGAACACGCGGAGCTCGCATGCAGATCGCCACGCCGACCGCACTTGAGCGCGAAGCACGCACGGCCGCCGGCCTGCGCGAAGCACTCCAGCTCGACCCGACGGACGTCGTCGCGCTGCTGCTGCCGCCGATCCAGGCGCAAAGCGGCGCATTTTACGCCGTCTGGGCGACTCTGCTGTGTTACCAGGTTCGGCCTGACGTGCGCCTGGTGGTGCCGGGCGTCGCCGGCCGCGGCCCCGACCTGCGGCACCTGGCACGCGCGACGCGGCACCAGCGCGCGATTCGCTTCGCGCCGCGCGAGCGGTCGTTGGGCGAACTGCTGACGCTCGCGCGGGCCGCGGCGTTTCTGCCTACTGGCGACCAGCCGATTGACGCGCTGCTCGAAGCGATCAGCGCCAATGTACCCGTGATCGTCAGCCGCACGCCGGCGATGGCGGGACTGTTGCAAGATGGTGAGGAGGCCTGGCTGGTGCGGCCGGGCGAGGCGCGCGACGCGGCCCGCGCGCTGCTCGAAGCACTAGAGAATCCCACGGAAGCGGCCCGGCGCGCCGCCAGCGCACGGCGGCGAATCCGCTCGTTTCAGGGCACTAATGCGACCAGCGGCTGAACCTGGTCGGCGACTTCGCACCAGACGAGATCGGCGTTCTCAACTCCCGTCGACAGGGCTGCGATCAGGCGTTCGAGCGGGGGCAGCGCGGCCGAGGCTGAAATCCCCGCGTCGGCTTCGATCAGGTCCAGCACAAGAACGGTCCGAATCAGCCGCTCCAGCGGCTGCGGGCACGAGTAATCCGGCTCGACCGACGAGACATCGGTTGTCGCGGCCGGCGGCGGCGTATCGGGCGAATCGGCGGCGCCATCGGTTGCCGACGATCCCGCCGCCGGCTCCAGCGGAGCCATACTCGGAGGGGCTGGCGCGGTTGGCTGCTCATGCCCGGCCGCCGGGATGAGCGTCATCATCGGAAGCGCAGCCGGCGGAGCGGGTTGAGTCGGTTGGGCGGCGGCGGCAGGCGGCGGGGCAGTTGCCGGCGGCGTCGCACCAAGCGGCTGCGGCGCTTCCGGGATGGTCGCCTCGTCCGGTTCGATCGGCGTCGATACCTGCTTGTGGACGAGCTGCGCCGAACCGGCCGACGTGCCCTCGGCGGCCAGGCGCGCCACCAGTTTGAGCTGCTCGCGGGCCTGCTCGAGCTTGGGATTCAGCTCGAGTGCCGTCTGCAGGCAGCGGGCAGCCTCCGCGTAGCGCCCGGCTTCGGTCAGCATCAGCGCCAGATTGAAATTCGAATCAGCCACGTCGCAGACCTGCTGAAGCTCGGACAGTGCCTCGTCATAGCGGTTCTGCTTCGCCAGCACGATCGCGTGGTTCATCCGCGCGCGACCAAACGTGGGCTGAAGGTCCAAGGCGCGCTTGAGCGCGTCCTCGGCCTGGGGGTACTTGCCTTCCAGGTACAGGCTGAAGCCGAGGTTGTTGTAGATGTAGGCTTTCTCAGGCTCCGTTTCGAGAGCCTTTTCGAACTGGGCGGTGGCCTCGTCGTGTCGCCCCAGCTTGTTCAGCGTCACACCCAGCCGCACGCGCGCCGTGACGAAATCCGGCCGTGATTCCAGCGCTCGGATGTACTGAATCACCGCGGCTTCGTAGTTATTCTGCCGCTCCATCAGGTTGCCGTGCGCGAAATAGGTTGTCGCGCTGATCTTGGCGTTCGGATCCAGCGTCGGACCGGACGGCAGCGCCCCCGGGTTGGTCCGCGTCGTCACCGTCTGCTGGCAGCCCGCGCTCAGCAACAGGCCGATCGCTCCGAAACACGCCACCCGCCCCATACGGCTTGCCAATCGAATGAACTGCACGGTGGAACTCCTCTGACCCGTGTCAAACCCGTGTTCGGAACTGGTGAGCTACGGCTTGTCGCTGTTGGCGCCCCCGGTCGATGCGCCCCCGCCGGAGCCGCTGTTGCTGCTGCCGCTCTTGGCGCTATACGTCCCTTCCTGCTTCTTGATCAGAATGGCCTCGTCGGCGTTCATGCCCTCGCCGCCGGGCAGGTCCCGGCGGATCACTTCGCGGGTGGTGTCAACGCCTTGCGCGGCCAGCAGGTCGCGGACCGTCTGAACCCGCGCCGTCAGCAGCGCTTCGTCGGTCAGATCGCTGTTGAAGCGAATCTCGCCGCCGTAGGCCTGCATCAGCAGGGCCAGCCGCCGGACGCGCTCCAAGCCGGTTGTGCTCAGCAGCGCGCGGTGCGGGATGAAGTGGTAGTCGCAGACAGTCATGTCGGCCAACAAAGCGTTGTCGTTCATGTAGACGAAGGTGCCCTGCATGTCAGCGGATTCGAGCGACTGCCCGTGCGGCGGACTATTGAGTCGTGCGGCGGGGCTGCCGGCACAGCCAGCCAGCAGCGCCAGGCCCAGACTGGCGACGAACGACGCAAAGCGCAAAGGATGCATGAGATTCTCCGCAGCGGGTTCGCTCCGGCCCGGACCGGACGCGGTTTCCCATAAAATCGGAAAGTCCGCGAAACCTCTGGAATAGCCATCAGCACTTCCGCCCGCCGCACTGAACAGCCGCGGCTGTACCGGTCGATTGTTGCGCCAGCGCGCGGTTACGGCGGCCGGGTGACGTGATCGTTTCGAATGAATGGGCCGGCCGGCAGGGTCAGCCGAACAACCGCGGGGCCGAATCGCCGGGTCGGATCAGCCGCGATTCCGTTTCGCGCGCATCCATCACCGCCCAGCAGACCGCGCTCACCGCGATCTGAATCGCCAGCAGGCCGAGCGTCGTCCGGCGGACCGCCGCGGCTGGCAATACGTCGCGCCACAGGCACAGCCCCAGCGCCAGCAGTGGAGTGAATGGCAACCAGAGCCGCGGCGTTTCGGCATTGGTAAAGCCGATGGTCGCGAGCATGACGGCCGCGCTGAGCAGACACAGCGTTTGGCCCAGCGCGGCCGGCGTCGCCGCGGGTGCCGCGCGGCGGGGAGAAATCAAGCCGAGCCAGATACCCGGCCCGCAGAAAAGCAGGAACAGCGGCACGCCCAGGAGTTGCCACGCCAGAGGCATCGCGTCCGGGCCGCGCGTGACGACCGCTTGCGCCGCGGCGACGGCCCGCGAGGCCGCCAGCACGTCGTAATCCCACGCACCGTAGAAGATGGCGAAGCTGGCCGCGAGCCCCATCCCCGCCGGAAGCACTTGCCGCAGCAGGTGTCGCCGGCGGTTGGCGCCGGCGTGCAGCACCGTTGCTGCCAGCGCAACGGCAGCGACCCAGACATGCACGAGACTCAGCAGGCACGCCAGCGCGAGCGTGACACCAGCGCCGGCGGCCGGCAGCCACGCGTTGAGCCGCCAGGCCCGCAGCCAGAGCCACAGCGGCAGCGCCACGGTGAACAACTGAGCCGCATCCTTACCGGGAGTGAACAGCAGCGTCGCCGGCGACAGCCACACAAGCAGCGCGAAAACTGCGGCGCTACTGCGATCGAGGACCGTAGCGCCGGCCGCCAGCAACACCGGCAGCGCCGCAAGCCAGAAGAGGGTCAGCAACCAGCCGTAGCTCAGCGCCGCGGCAACGCTGGCTTGCACCGGCGGGCTCAGCGGCTCATCGACGCCCGACAACAAGAGCGATCGGAGGGGCGGCCAGCGGCTGGCGCGTTGCGCCGCCAGCGCCAGGACAGTCGCGCCGGGCGGGTTGCTGATCACGCGTGTACCGCGCATCTCCGCTTCGGACGTGCGCGCGCGATCGGGAAAATCGCGCAGGTAGGCGCGCAGCCCGATCGGCTCGATGTACTCGGCTTCGTTGAAGAAAGCCCCATCCTGCGAGGGCGAGCGGAGATTGAAGAAGTGCTGCGCGGCGTAGGCCGGTGGGGCGAGGAAACTCCACGCCGCCACGCCGATCGCGCCGCCGGCGAGCGCGGCCCGCGACGCGAGCCGCAGC
>CAYOHG010000002.1:2289-24094 GCA_964403685.1 uncultured Planctomycetales bacterium | reverse complement strand
CGGCCGCGCGAAACGCGGCGGCGCGCGCCTCGCGGACGCGCGCCAGCAGCCGCCAGGCGGTGAACGACGACGCGCAGCGGTCCACGGCCGCCTGAATCCGCTGCTCGGCGCGCTGGAGCCAGACTTGCCGCTCGGCGTCGCTCAATCGGGCGCTGATCGCCGCACCGAGCAGGCGCGCCCCGGCGCGGCGCGCGGCCTCGGCGTCCCAGCGGTCCGCCTGCAACACCTGCTGGCCGGCGGCAGCGACCTGCCGCAGCGAGGTCACGTCATCGCTGCGGGCTGCGGCCGCGTCCAGCTCCGCCAGCGCGTAGCCTGTCGCGCGGGTCGGTCGCAATACCAGCGCCGCGTGCAGAAGCAGCAACGTGACACACGCGAGCCCCATCGCGACGCGAAAAGTGAGCGGCTGCGGCGCGGTTGCGGCGGCTTCTTGCGAAGTTCCGAGGGCAGCGGCTTGAAGGGCCAGCACGGTGGCTGCCACGAGCACACTTAATCCGCCCGGCATGAGCAGGCCGAAATCGACCAGTCCGTGCACGGCTGCGACAGCCAGTGCGCCGACCAGCCCGACACGCACGCCTAAGGAGCCGATTCCGCCGGTCAGCGTCAGCAGCCACGCAGCCAGGGCATAGGCCCCCAGGTACACCGCGGCGAATTCGAACGCCCACAGAAACGCGACGGCGCCGTTGTGCAGCGGCAGACCGGCGAAGAGCGCGTGCAGCACAACGGTCAGCACCGCCGGCGGCAGAACGGCGATTCGCCGCGGCGCCTCGGCGAAATGCGGCCCGACCGGCGCGGCGTGCGGCAGCGCGCGCCTCAGCAAGCAGCCCCCCAGCAGCAGCGCCCCCAGCAGCGTCAGCGGGCCCAGCTCGACCAGCAGCGAGACCCAGATGTTGTGCGGGTCACGCACTTCCTCAGTGCTCGCCGGCGACTTGTACAAAACAAACGCGCTGGCGAAGTCGCCGCGGCCGATCCCCGTCAACGGTGCATCCAGAAAAGCGCGGGCCGCGGCGGTCCAGTACTGCCAGCGGAACGCCAGCGACGGGTGAGGCAGCGTGCCGGTCGTCAACCCAATGGCCAGCCCCAGCACGATCAGGCCCGAAAAGCTCGCCAGCAGAAGGATCCAGCTCGCCGGCCCACAACGCGCACCGCGGATCCAGCGCCAACCAACGAATCCGGCGGCCGCCAGCGCTGCCGCGAGTGCGAGCAACACCCCCAGGCTGCCAGTCAGCCAGATAGCCCCGGCCAGCGCCAACAGCAGCGCGGCGGCGAGCACGAGCCCGGCCGGTCGTTCCCCTGATGGCGCGCGGGACCGCCAGACGTTCAGCAGCAGACCGACGAGAACCATCCACGGCATCGCCATGCACGTCGCGGCAACGTTGGCGTGCGCCAGGTACCCGTAGGTCACGCCGGAACGCAGCCGCCGCTCGTAGTTCACCAGAACGGGATCGGCCGGGTCCTGTCCGGTGGCGAGCGCCTGCGGCTTGACCTGCTGCTCCCAGTTTTGCAGCAGGTCCGGGAATTCAACGAAGTGCTGGAGGTAACACTTGCTGGCGGTGGCGGCGCTGCCGGCGATCAGCGCCGCCGCCAGTGCCGTGCCGAGCGCGGGCGACAGGCGGGCGTGATAGAGCGCCGCGCCGGCCAGCAGCAGCACGCAGATGTTCGTCGCCGCATTGACGCTAACGCGTTTCTCGAAGGACCCCAGGCACGAGAGCAGCGCGCCGCCGATGAACAGCGCCAGCCCGAGCAGCGGCAGCGACCGCCTCCAGCGCGCCGGCGATGTGACCAGCACGACCGCGGCGGCCAGCAGCGTGAGTCCGTCCAGCGTGGCGGTCGTGGCGGGAGTCGGTCCCAGTGTTTCGAGTTCGGCCCCGAGAAAGCTCAGCTCGATATGCGAGAACGTCTCGCCGATCAGCGGCCGTACGGCCAGCAGCCCGATCAGCGCGCCGCAGCCGAAGCGCGTCACCCAGGCGGCGTTCGAGCGGAGCGGGCGATCAGCGCCGGTTCGAGCGACAGACGGGCGAGGATCGCGACTCATGGTTCACGCCGCAGCGGTGCTTCGAGAATCGCCACGATGGTCAGTACCATCAGGACGATCGCGATGAGGGCCAGCGTCCGGATGAGCCCGGCGCCGGGCAGCAGCGTTGCCGCCAGCCCGGTCGTGGCGGTGGCCAGATAGATGGTCAGAACGGCACCACGACGTGAAAGACCACGCTGCACAAGCCGGTGCGAGAAATGCCGTTGATCGCCCTTGAGCGGGTTGCGCCCCTCAAGCACGCGAAGGACCACGACGCTGACGAAGTCGTACAGCGGGACCGCCAGCACGCACAGCGGCATCGCCAGCGCGTAGGGAACCGGCTCGCTCCCGCTCGCCCAGTACGAAGTCAGAATCGACAGCACGCTCAGCATGTAGCCGTTCAGCAGGCTGCCCGCGTCACCCATGAATATCTTCGCGGGCGGGAAGTTGAAAATCAGAAACCCGAACAGTGCCCCCGCCAGCAGGCTCCCGAACATCGGCACGAGCACCTGCCCGGCCAGCACGCCGCAGACCGACAGGAACGCCGCACCGATCGCGGCGATGCCGGCGCTGAGGCCGTCCATGTTGTCGAGAAAGTTCAGGCTGTTGGTGATCACGAAGATCCAAACGCACGATAGCGCGATCGACGGAAGCCGGCCGGCGAACTCCGCCATCCGCACGCCGCCGAAGGTCGTAACGCTGATCGCCACCGCGAGAATCACCAGCAGTTTCAGGATCGGTCCCAGCGGTCGCCCGTCGTCGCACAGCCCCAGTGCGAAGATCACCAGCGCGCCGCCCAGGATGACGAGCGCCTGTCCGGCCTTCTCGCGCGCGCCGCCCAGCAGGTGGAGCACCTGCGCGTCGCCCAGCCAGCCGGCGACCCAGTCGTCCGGCAGCAGCGCAGCGGCCAGAACAGCCAGAGCGACCGGCAGCCACGTGGCCAGGAAGATGGCCGCCCCGCCGCCGTAGGGCATCGCGCCCACGTGCGATTTGTGTCCGCCGGGATGATCCAGGAATCCGATCGCCAGAGCGACGCGCCGCGCGAGGGGTGTCAGCACGATCGCCAGCGCGAAACTCGCCAGCGCGGCGCCTCCCAGCAGGCGGGTAAGCAGGTCGGCGCTCATGCGCCCGGCTCCGGCTCGGCCTGCTCAGCCGTTCCCAGCAGGCGGCGCTGCTCGTGCAGGCGGTCGCGCAGCCGCGTGAAGAACTCGTGGTAGTGCGGCTCGCGATAGTCGGCATAGGTCCAGGGCGAGGCCTGCCAGGTGCCCTCGTGCCGATAGAGCGTCACCTCGGCGAAGATGCGCTGTCCGATGCAGATGCGGTGCGAGCGGTCCTTGGTGGTCGCCAGCACGACCTTGGCGAGGTCGACGTAGCCCGGATCGATGTTCACCGGCCGCGACACGTCCAGCAGCGCGCAGTCGTCGGCCATCCGCGACTCGATCTCATTGGAATGCAGCTTGATCGCGGCCAGGTCCTCGGGGCGGGCCAGCCGCTCGAACGAGACGAACCGCCGCAGCAGCTCCGGCCCCATCTCGTCGCGATAGTAGTCGCTCTGGGTAAACGGCCAGGTCGGGCTCTCCAGGTCGACCGGCCCATATCGCTTGCCGAGCAGTTGCCGCGCCCGACCCAGCAGATCCGCATCGGCGCTGAGTAGCCCGCAGAAGAGCTTGACTGGCAGCACGACGCGCGGTCGACCCATAGCCGCGAGTCTACCCGCGCAGTACCATGAATTCGAGACGCCGCTCGGCGCGGTCCGACGAATGAACATCATCGTTTTCGAAGATGCGGGCGTATGGCCGTTGCTGCCGCTGACCTGGACGCGGGCGGCCTTCGAGCTGCGCTGCGGACGGCGCAGCCTGCTCGAAAAACACCTCCACGCGCTGCCCGGTCGACTGGCCGAGATCTTCACGCGACCGCTGGTCGAGCCCGTCGTGCGCGCGCGGACCCGGCTCGAGCCGCCCGTGCCCCACGAGCCGTTTGTGCTGCTTAACAGCCGCGCGATCCTGCCGCAGCACGCCCAGCCGCCGGCCATCGGCCAGGCGTGGTTGCGCGGCGACACGCTGGTCGCCGCCACGCTGCCCGCGGAGCGCGTCGCCGCTCTGTCGGCGGGAGATTTTCTCGAGCCGGCCCGACTGGCGGCGCTGACGCACGCTCTCGATCAAACGGCGCCGCCCGCCGATACGCACCTCATCGCTCACCCGTGGGACTTGATTCACGCTGTCGAGCGCGAGCTTCGGCGTGAGTGCAGCGACGGCGGCGTGCACAGCGCGACGGTCTACCCCGGCGCGCATCTGCTGAACTCCGCGGCGATTCACCTCGCCGCCGGTGTCCGGATCAAGCCCGGCGTCGTGCTGGATGCGGAACCCGGCCCGATTCACATCGACGCCGACGTCGAAATCCAGCCGAACGCGGTCATCGAAGGACCGTGCTTCATCGGCGCGGGCACGATCATCCGGCCGGGGGCGGTCGTGCGAGGCGCGAGCTGCATCGGCCCGGCCTGCCGCGTGGGCGGCGAGATTGAGGCCAGCATCTTTCAAGGCTTCGCCAACAAGCAGCACGATGGGTTCCTGGGCCACAGCTTCGTCGGCTCGTGGGTCAATCTCGGCGCCGACACCGTCAGCAGCGACCTGAAGAACAACTACAGCACCATCCGCGTGGCGATCAACGGAGTGCCGATCGACAGCGGCCGGCGGTTCCTGGGCGCCATGATCGCCGATCACGTCAAGACCGGCATCGGCACGATCCTGCCGACCGGGGCGGTGCTGGGCGTCGCAGCCAACGTCTTTACGGGCGCGCCGCTGCCGAAGTTCGTGCCGTCGTTCGCGTGGCTGACGGGTGTGCGGCCCGAGCCCTGCCAGGTCGAGAAGGTGATTCAGACGGCCCGCATCGCGATGCGGCGGCGAAATGTGGACTTGAGCGCGGCCGAGCAGGCGCTGCTCGAATCGGTGGCCCGCGAGAGCCGTCAGGTCGAGGCCGCGGGATGGCGCTGACGCGCGGATTCTGCGCCACTCCCGCGCGGCCGGGGGAGGCCGGACGCGAACACCGGGCTTTGCAACCGATCGGATGATCCAGGGTGTGCCCGCCGCGCGGTCGCGACGGGCGCGTGGTGGAAGGACTCTTTGAGCAAGGAGGACTGCATGCGTCGATTGGGTAGGTTTGCGCTGCTGCTGCCGGTTCCCTTCATCCTCGCGGTGACCGGTTGCAGCGCGACCGGGGCGGCGATGACCGGATTCCAGATCGGCAAGAACCTGTCGAAGAAGGACAGCTACCTGGCGATCTCGCTCGACGGGCACGCCGCCGTGCAGGATCAGGTCAAGAAGGCCGCCACCGGCTACTCGCGCTTCAAGATCAGCGAGACGGTCGGCACGTCGCCCACGCTGCAATTCCAGATCGAGGAGCCCGACCGCTTCGGCCGCATCACGATGGTGCAGTGCCAGATTCACCAGAAGTTTGAAGCCGACTACTCGCACCAGGCCGAGTTCACCGTCTTCTCGGCCGACGTGAACAACCCCGAGGCCCAGATGAAGCCGAATACGCCCTACAACCTGGGCGCGCCCGGGGCGGGCTTCAAGGTGCTGAACTACAAGAATGAGACGGTCGGCGGCGTGGCGCTCAAGCCCGGCATGGACTACATGCTCGTGCTGACCGTCAAGGCGGATCACTCCGAGACCGCACAGGTGTATTTTTCGACCAAATAGCGGTCGAACCGGCCCGCGCTCGCGGGGCGCAGTCGATCACACGTCCCTCACGCGCGAACGCAGCGCGCCGACCCACGGCGCCTTGCGTTCGCACCGCTTTGCGGCTGTAGTGGCGCTGCCACCGCCGCGCAACCCCGCGGCAGCGCGCCGCAGGACGATTCGGCGCGGCCGGGGCCGACTGTGCGGCGCCACGGAAGCCGCCGATATGCCCACCCACCGCGTCCTGCTGACCCGCCGGATGCCCGCCGTTACCCGCACGCTGCTCGAACACGCCGGGCTGGCCGTCGATGAACTCGAATTCGATGATGCCCCGCCGCGCAGCCTGCTGCTCGACCGCGTCCGCGGCTGCATCGCGATCATCCCCACGCTGGCGGATCGCATCGACGTCGAGCTGCTGACCGCGGCCGGCCCCACGCTCAGGATCGTCGCCAACTACGCCGTCGGGATCGACAATATCGACCTGGCGGCCTGCCAGGCGCGCGGCGTGCGGGCGAGCAACACCCCCGGCGTGCTGACCGAGGCCACCGCCGACATTGCCTGGACGCTGATTCTGTCGGCGGCCCGCCGCGCGATCGAGGGGGATCGGCTCGTGCGCAGCGGCCAGTGGGCGGGGTGGTCACCGACGCAGTTGCTCGGGCTGGAGCTGCACGGCGCGACGCTCGGAATCCTGGGGGCCGGGCGGATCGGCACGGCCGTCGCGCTGCGCTCCGCGGGCTTCGGGATGCACGTGCTCTATACCCACCCCCGGCCGAACGTGGAGCTGGAGCACAAGCTCGCCGCGCGGCGCGTCGAGCTCGATGAGCTGGTGCGCGCGTCCGATGTGCTCAGTCTGCATATCCCCATGCGCCCTGGGAATGAGCACCTGCTGGACGCCCGGCGACTCGCGCTGCTCAAGCCGCATGCGATCCTGATCAACACCGCGCGCGGCAGGATCGTCGATGAGGCCGCGCTAATCGAAGCGCTGCGGGCGCGTCGTTTCGCCGCCGCCGGCCTGGATGTGTACGAATTCGAGCCGCGGCTCAGCCCGGGCTTGAGCGAACTGCCGAACGTCGTGCTGCTGCCCCACCTGGGCAGCGCCACTACCACGACGCGCGACCGCATGGCGCAGATGGCGGTCGCAAACGTGCTCGCCGCCGTGCGGGGCGACGCGCCGCCAAACGCGGTGGCCTGACCGCAGGGCGGTGCCGCATCCCGCGGTCGGCGAGGCCCCGCATGTCTTCGTCCGATCGCCGGCTGAGGTTACTGAGTCTCCGTGACGTGCCCGGACTACGGCTGCGACGCCGGCTGGGTATCCGGCTCCAACGGCCGGCCGACGCCGGGCAGGTAGAACGGTTGCCCGGCGGCGATATGCTCGATCATGCGAAATACCGCCGTCTCGAACAGGCGCCGCTGGCGCCCGGGCGAATAACCCACTTGCGCGAAATCGATCAGCGAATCCTCCTGGCGGTGGCAGTCGCTGCACGTCAGCGCCGTAGGGCGCTTGTGCGGATGCACCGCCGCCAGCAGTTGCGCCCGTCGCGCGGCGTCGGCGGTGGCGTGCTCCTGGAGGTACGCCTGCACGGCGGGCTCCGTGTCGGGATGACGGAGGTGCAACCGGCCGCCGGCCTCGACTTGCGCGAGCTTCCGGCCGTAGGAACCGCGCAAGGCGCGCGGCACCGCTTCGCGGGCAACCTCGATGAACTCGGCGAATGCACGGCTGCTGGGGCGGACCGCAGCCAGGTGCTCGGCCGCCCGCTCCAGGCTGGGTTCGCCGCCGGCGGCCAGCGCCGCAGCGCGCAGCAGCCCGACGATCTCCGACTGCTCGGCTTCCGTCCACGCGGACGCGGTCTCACGCGCTGGACGCTGTTCGAGCCAGGCCAGGGCCGCCAACAGGTGCGGCGGGCCGCTGGCGCGTCCGCTGGACAGGTCGTACCAGCGGAGCCGCAACGGCCGCGCATCCGTGGACAGGTGGCAGACGCCGCAGTGCAGCGTGGTCGCGTGCATGTTCAGGAACGCACGGACCTCCTTGCGCTTCGAATGCGGCAGCGCTACGTGGCAGCCGCTGCGGGTGCAGTCGTTGAACCGGTCCGACTGAATCCAGGTGTCGAAGCGGTGATAGTGCGACAGCGGCGAGCGCGGGTTTTCGACGGCGGTCAGACCGAGCCAGTCCGGCCGCGTGCCGCGCAGCAGACCCTCATCCATCCGCCGCGGCACGCCGGCGATCTGGGCCGGAGTCTGCGACGGAGTGGCCAGTGATACCACCAGGTAGTGCACGGCGCGATAGCTGACGTAGAAGATCAGGAGGATCAGGGCCAGCGCGTACGCGCGGCGGAGCAGCCCGCGCGCCAGGGGAAGCAGGACGATGCCGGCGGCGCGCCAGCCGAAGGAGCCGATCCGGGCCGGACGGGTCTCAGGCATGACCGACGTCCTCCTCCATCAGGCCCAGCTCGCGGGCAGCGTCCATGACGAACTCGCCGTGCTCCTCGGCCAGCTTGTCGATCGGCGTCTGGCCGGTCAGCGTCGCCAGCGAGAGCGGGAACACCGCGGGCGCCAGCACGACGTTGTAGATGTGCAGGATGCCGACGTGAATGACCGCCAGAAACGCCTCGTAGGTGTGAATGATCGACGCGATGTTGAACGAGCGGCCGCCCAGGAAATGCGAGGTGATCTGCTCGCCCCAGAGCATGGCGCCCGTGATCCCCAGCAGAGTCGTGCCCCACATCACGCCGAAATACTCGAATTTCTCCGGCGCGCTGAAACGCCCGAACATCGGCCGCTCGCGCCGCAGTCCGAGCAGGTAGGCCATCAACTGGTTCACCCGCACCAGGTCGGCGGGACTGATCACGAACGGCAGATTCATGAACGTGCGAATGAACCCGGGCGCCGGCCGGTCCTCGATCGGCGTCCAGGCCCGCCGCAGCACACCGAGCAGCACGTCGAGCAGGTGCAGGCCGAACCCGGCAACCAGCGCCAGGCCCGCCCAGTGGTGAACAAACCGCGCGACCGACAGGCCGCCGAACAGTTCGATCAGCCCGGCCGCCCAGCGCTGGTCGGCGAACTTCAAGGGAAAACCGGTCAGGCACAGCAGGATGAACGTCACCGTCAGCAGCCAGTGCTGAATGCGGTGTCGCGGCGCAAACCGCTGGAGCAGCTTTCGGCCGCGCGGAAGCGACAGTACCTCCTCAGCCACGGCCCGGACTGCGGGAGCGTGGTGCGGGTGGCGCCCGATGACGAGTTGCGCCAGTTCGAGCAGCACGATCACCGCCGACGGGCCGAAGGAGATCACCGTCAGAATGATGAAGGCGAACGCCAGGGCGTACTCGAAGGTACCCCAGGCAGTCGGAAGGTCCAGGTGCACGGCGGTCGACGCGATGGCCTTGTCAGCACCGGGGTGGCAGGCTGTGCTGCGGCAGGAGTCGGCGACACTCGCGGGGTTCACGGCCGAAAGCGGGTCGGTGGGTTTGCGCATCAGGTGCGCGTTTTCGCCCACCTTGACGTGGCAATGCAGGCAGTTTGCGGTGGTCGCATCACCCAGCAGCGCGGCTTTTCCGTGGAAGCTGCGGACGAAGCTGGCGACCGCGTCCGTCATGTCGTGCGTTTCGAGAACGCGCGGATCGCTGTGGCAGACCGCGCACACCTGCGCCATTTCCAACGTCGAACGCGACGAGCTCAGCCGCGCTGAGACATGCCGCAGGTAATAGTGAGTATCGAGCGGCACTTCCGTCGCGTGGCACACGTCGCAGCGATCGAAAGCGCGTGCGCCGGTTTCCAGTAGCTGCGGATACGCGCTCAGCGGGTCGCGAAAGAGGGGCTCATCATGGCAATACAGGCAAAGCGACTGTCCCGGGCGGAGCAGCGCCCCACCGCTAACCTCCAGTGATCGCAAGACTTCCGTATTGTGAAGCCCGATGTCCAGCGTGCGCGCGATGTTCTCATGGCTGAACCGCCGCTCGGGCGCGTCGCGACTGACCAGGTGGCATTGGCGCGCGCAGTCCACGGGCGTGGATTCGCGGTGCGGCACGACCGCGACCTCATCGCGGTTGTGGCAATCGGTGCAGGCGAGCCGCGCGTGTGGCCCGCGGACGCTATGAACGTAGCTCGGGTCGACGTAGAACACGCGCACGTGCTGAGCGGTCTCGTCATAGCGCGCCAGGCCCGGGAACTGGTGGCAGTACAAGCAGTTGTCGCGATCCTGGGCTGGCAGCCGGCTGGCGAGAAGCAGCAGCAGCAGCACGGCTTGCGAAAGGATGATGGTCTGTCGGACGAGCCGGCGGTTTCCAATCATGGCAGCGGGGCTCGCGGTCGGTACATCGTTCGGGCGCGCTGTGTGAGCACGTGGTGTGCCGGGGCCGCTGGTCCCGAATCCGGCCTGAAACGGTGCGGGTTGCCTGCCCGGCCGAATGCATGCGTGCATGGGCCCTCTTTGCGCTGGAAGCGTCGCGGTGTAAAGCGCGCAGGTAAGGAAAACTTTTGAAAGTGATTGGGGCGACACTTGGCGCGCACGTTGCTATCCCGTTAGTTTGTCGCGCGGTATTGGTCGCATGTCGTACGTCGTGACTCGACGGTTCGCTGGATCTGCTAAGCCTCGTGGCCGGGGCATTGCGGACGTATTCGGATCGGCTCACCTAATCGCAGGGAGGTAACCGACGTGTCCAATCTGGGTTCAGGAGGAAGGCAGGCGCGCTACTTGTTCGGCCTGCTGTTCGTGCCGCTGGCGTTGTCGCTGGCTGTAGGCGGCTGCCCCATCGGAGGCGACGACAACAACAACGCCAATGACAACACCAACACCAACGCCAACGAGAACACCAACACCAACGCCAACGACAACACAACGGGCAACACCGGACTGACCGGCAAGTACGTCGGCTCGGCCCGCTGCGCGCTATGCCACAACAACACGCACGCCAAGTGGTCCGAGACGCTGCACGCCACCGCTTTGGAGAGCCTCGAGGCGATCGGGCAGGGCTCCAACAGCTCGTGCGTCGGCTGTCACACGGTCGGCTTTGGTGAGGAAGGCGGGTTCGTCAACCGCGCCACCACCAACGACCTGGCGGGTGTCGGCTGCGAGGCCTGCCACGGCCCCGGCGGCGATCACGTCGGCAACATCGAAGAGGAGAGCCTGCGCCCGCCGAAGAGCATTTCGGCGTCGGTCTGCGGCGCCTGCCACACCGGCGAGCATCATCCCAACTTCGAGGATTGGGAGTCGTCGGCCCACTCCGGCATTCAGGAGACGCTGATCGAGGAATTCAGCTTGGGCGACAACGCTGAGAGCTGCGGCATCTGCCACTCCGGCGACGTTTTCGTTGCGAACTTGAACGGCGATGAGATCGCGGATGACATGCTGGCCGGCAAGACGGAGGACGAGCTGAACCCGATTACCTGCGCCGTCTGCCACGATCCGCACGAGCGGACCGGCAACGCCACCACCCCCGAGGACGGCCGCGACTACCAGCTCCGCTTTGAGCAGATCAAGTACACCGAACCGACCAACACGATCGCGGCGGCGACCGACCCGAGCCGCTTCAATCTGTGCGGCCAGTGTCACCACGCCCGCGACCGCGTCTGGACGGCGACGTCCCGTGAGCCGCACCCGAGCGATCAGGTCAACGTGTTCTTCGGCGAGATGCCGCTGCCGGACAGCGACCCGACGCCGATCATTCCGCCGCGGCCCTCGGTGCACCTGAACACGGCCGAGCAGTGCTCGACCTGCCACGTGTTCCGTGCGGACATCATCGAGGGCATCGCACCCGCGGTTTCCGGACACACGTTTGAAGTCAACTTCGACTCGTGCGCCGAGTGCCACGGCAACGCGGAAGCGGCCGAGGCCAAGCTCGCCGGGCTCGAAGCGGAAGTCGACTTCCGCGCAGAGCTGGTTCTTGAAGCTCTGGACGCGTGGACCGACACGTACGGGCTCTTCTGGGAATACACCAGCGAAGGTGGTCCGCCCAGCGATGAGCAGGCCAAGATCCCCGACGAGATCAAGAAGGCCCGCTACATCTACTACTACGTTGTCTCCGGCGGCGGCAACGGCGCCCACAACCCCGACTTCGTGCGGGAAGGGCTGATGTACGCCCTGGACTACGCGGAGAGCGCTCCGGCGCCGCTCCCGTAGCGGCGAAGCCGTCGATCACGGCGTAACAAGAGCAACCGGCGACCACCTCGGCGCCGGTTGCTCTGTTTGTTTGCGTCCAACCGCGCCGGATATGCCAAACCGCCCAGCCGCGCCGGTGCCCGCTCGGCGCCCGCTCGAAGAGCCGTCAAGCACCGTCGCGCGGGCGATCGCGAGTGGCGATCAGGGTTCCTGTACCGCGCAGCCGATGATCCGCTCGATGGCCAACTCAAGGGTCATGCGGCCGTCCAGGTGTTCGGTCCAGGCCGAGCGCACGCAGCCCGCCACCCCGGCGACTTTCGCGTAGTACCCGCGCTGCTCGCCATAGTGCCGATGGTCGGGTGCCATGACGCGCCGCACGGTCTCGGCCGCCTGCACGAAGATGAGCGTGTGGGGCACTTCGCGAGCCGCGGCGCTACCGGCGGCGTGCCCGGCCTGGGTCAGCCCGGCGCGAACGCGCTGAAGCGCGGTGTTCTGCCGCGCCGCGGAAACGTCGAGTGCGTGGATCGCCTCGTGCAGCACCACTTCATACAGCAGCGAGTCTTCGAATCCCGCGACTTCCACCACGCACACGCAGCCGCCGCGCGTTCGAAAGGTAACGCCGCCCGGATCGGGCGCGTCACTAACCAGAAACAGCGGGATTCGCACGCCGGGATCGGAGATGTGCAACGCGTCGCAGATGTGCCGACGACATTCGGCGGCGCGCGGCAGCAGCTCCGCGCACAGGCGAGCGCGCTGCTGTTCGAGGAGTGCCCGCCGCTGCGGCCAGAGCCGGCGCTCAAAGTCGTCCGAGATCGGGCGGTAGACGACCACGAGACGCTGCGCCAGCGCGCGGATCGGAATCTCGCGTCCACTACGGGCCGGAAATCGTTCCGGCATGGCGGCGATCAGACCGGCGGCGGCATCCAGGGTCTCGGCGGAACACAGCAGCGCGTCGAGCAGGCCCCAGCCCGCGCTGCCGCCGAGTTCCCGTTCTAGGTCGCGCACTGCGGCGACCGCCTCACTCCACGCGGGCGATGACGGCGCGCCAGGCGGATCGTCCGCCGCGGCCAGCGCGCGAACCAGATAATGCAGTTCCAGAAACGGGCTCACGCGCAACTCGAAACCGCCCTCTTCATTGGACGGTACGGTCGCCGGCTGACTGGCGGAGGTGGGAGCCGCGCGCGACGGCGCGCTCTCCTGCGCGCTTCCCGGATCGACGTCATGCAGCGCGCTCAGCGCGATGAGAATCGCGCGGGCCGAGTATTCGGCCGACTTTCTGCTCATCGCACCGACTCCCGTGTGCAGAACCTGGCGCAGCGGCGGGCGCAGTCACGGCGTGATCGGGCGAGACGCGCCCAGTCCCGGCCCATACACCAGGGCATTCATTAGCAGACGCGCGCTGCCCTGGGTTGCCGCCCGAAAATTCGGTCCTTCCGCGAAAAGGACCACCTGTCCCGAGCCCAGCGATTCGCGAGTCGCGTAAGGCGCGTGCGCCATGCGCTCAGCCGCTTCGGGCCACAGAAGCCCGCTCAGGCGCATCCGCAGTTCGTAGCCCGGCGGACTCATCGGCCAGCCGCCACCGGCCGGCGCAGTCGGCGCGGTTGTGCTGGCCGTCGGCGGTATCGCGACGTAGGCACCCAGGCGCACCGGCGCCAGGCCGTTTTCGACCGTAGCCAACGGCACGCCTCCGCCGCACAGCACCGGAAGCACCTCGGAGCAGCCGAACGTCAACCAGTGCTGGTCGTCGCAGCGCGCCGCGAGAATCGCGCCCTGCGGCATGAACTGGGCCTGCCAGGCATCGCGGCGGCGCAGCTCGTCGCCGCCGGGATTGGCCAGACCATCCGCCTGCCAGGGATAGCGAACCTCGCGGGGGGCCGCGTGGGACCAGACCGCGGCGGAATCAACCGTGGCATTCCGTCCGTCCCACTCGCGAATCACGGCACGGCGCAGCGCGTCGGTCTCGTCGAGCAGATCGGGCAGGGTGCGGATCGAGCCGAGTCCGCCCTCGCGAGCCGCGATGCGCCGGGCGGCGGAACCGATGGCCACGAGCGTGCCACCGGCCTCGATCCAGTCCCGCAGTGTCTCCAGATGATCGCCGATGAAACGATCACCCCCGTCGGGCACGACGATTACGTTGTAGCGCCGCAGGTCGCCCCAGGCGGCATAGTCCGCGTTCAGAAACGATGCCCGCAGCCCGAGCCGCTGGTCGATCAGGTGCCAAACCTCGCCGAAGGCGTAAGCGCTGATCGGGTCTCGCCCAACCACCGCGACGCGCGGCGGCGTCAGCAGTTTGAAGTGCCCGCCGCCCAGGTCTGGAAGGTCGCCAGCGCCGAGGCCGGTGTCGATTCCCACCGCGCGGACGCCAGCCGCGAGCGCGGCGTCGGCAGTAGGCTTGGCCAGGTCGCCGGCAAAACCGAGGTTATCTTTGCGGACGACGACCAGCGAACCGCGCGAGAAGCGCCGGCCGGCGAACTCGAACGCGCGGTCGGCCGCCCGCACATGCAGACCCCGCTCCATCAGGCGCAAGGCCGCCACGACCGCCGCGTCGTCCGCGCCATCAATCGCAAAACCGACCATCGCAGCGGGGTTGCTCAGAGCTTCGCTGGCGTCCAGTTCCGCCGGCGGCACGTACGCGACCGGCGCCGCCGCTGCCGGCAGGTCGCTCTCCAGCTCGCAGGCCTCCAGCCCGAAGAACATGGAGAGATTCCACGCCGTAATGTCATACAGCCGCGAACCGCCGTGGCGGAGCAGCTCGCGACGCTCCTCCTGAAGGAATGCGTCCGTCAGCCGCGGATCGAACTCCAGCAGCGCCGCCAGCAGGCGCGCCTCGGGTTGGCGGTTGGGCAACAGGATCGTTCCGGCCGGAAACGTGCGGCCGACGAAGCGGCTCCCGAGCTGGTCGACGCCTGAAGCGGTGAATTCCGAACCCGCCGTATGAAGCTCGAACCCCTGTGTTCGCACCAGATCGCAGAAGCTCCGGAGTCGCGCGGCGTTGGCGCCGGGCAGGATCGCGAAGGTCCGGCGGGAATAGGGACCGTCGGCGGCGACGCATTGCCGGCGATCCTCCAGGAAGTCGCGCAGAATCCGCTGGCGGTTTTTCAGGAGCGTGTTGAGATTGGCCCACGAACTGACGAGCTGGTGGTGCACGGCCTCGCGGTAGGTCTGGAGCGTTCCTTCCGGACGCCGCACCGCGTCCGTGCCGATCGACGCCATTTCGTAAAGCATGTCCACCGACCCGCGGAAGGCAGCCCAGGCGCCCGAGTAGCCCGGGTACCACTGCTCGTTCCACTCGCCGTGGTAGTAGCGCCAGCCGAGTGCATCGAACGCGGCCGCGTGATCCTCCGCAAACTGTTGCCACCAGTGCCTGGCTTGCGGGGGGACATTGGGGTTGATCGGCTCTCGCGGCGGACTGAATAGAAACGTGTCCTGGGAACCCATCTCGTGGCTTTCCAGAAAGAAATGCGGATACCAGCCGCCGGCCGCGACGACACGTCCGCGCGACTCCGGCTGCGTCGCGAAGATCCAGTCGCGGTTCAGGTCGAACAGATAGTGATTCATGCGGCCGCTGGGCCAGAAGCCCGTGTGAACCAGGGACTGGTCATCCACGTTCGGCGTTGCGGCGCGGTTCTGCTGCATCATGGCCAGCCAGCGATCGCGTCCGTCCGGATTCATCAGCGGATCGACGATGACAATCAACTCGTCGAGCATCTTGAGCACGGTCGCGTCCGTGCCGGCCGCCAGGTGATGCGCCAGCGCCAGCGATGCATCCGAGCCGGACAATTCGTCGCCGTGAATGGTGTAGGCCATCCAGGCCACCGCCGGCAGCGTCTGGGCCAGTCGATCGCCTTCCGCCACAGTGACCTTGCGTGGATCGGCGAGCCGGGCCAGGTCGGCTTTGAGCGCATCGAGCCGCCGGATGTTGGCCTCTGACGTAATGACAAGGTAGTAGAGCGCCCGGCCCTCGAAGCTGCGGGCGTACTCGAACAGCTTGCAGCGCGGGCTGTTTTCAGCGAGCGAGCGCAGGACGGCCTCAATCTGCGCGTGCGTCGCGGGGCGCTGTCCGACGGGAAAGCCCAGGACCGCGCTCGGCGCGGGCACAGCGTCGTTGTACGTGGCGGCGGGAAAAAACGGGGCATCGTAGGCCAACCCGCTCAGGCCGGGCGGCTCGGACGCCGTCTGCGCTGCCAGGCTGCCGGCCAGGACCAGCGCCAGCGCGCACGAAGCCGCCCAACGCGCCATAGCGCAATTGAATCGCATGTGTCTCGCTCCACGTCGGGGCGGATCGCCCCAGGTTGATTTCGTTCGAAACGCAGGCCGGATTGTGCCCGGGGAGCCGTAGCGGGGCAACCGTGCAGCTCAGCCGCGCAGGTTCCGCGCGTGCGACGAGCTGAGCACAACGCCGGCGCTCAGGCAGTGCTCGTGCGCGGACGATGATAGGGACAGCGCCTGAACTTATTGGAACAGCGCGCCGGTCGACGCACCCCGGAATCCCTCCGGGCGCACGCTGCCGGGCGGGCGGTTACGAGTGTCACTGTTCACGCGGACCATCCTGCTGCTTTTCGCCACGCTGGGCGGGCTGTCGGCGGTGCTTTACGCCGCCGCGACCACATTGCTGCTGTCACGGTTCAGCGAGCTGGAGCGCGACCTGATCGTTGATCATGTCCGCCGCGTCGGCGGGGCCTTGCGGGCGGAGCTTGAGCAGCTCGATTCCGGGCTGGCGGACTGGTCCGGTTGGGATGATCCTTATCAGTACGCGGTGGATCACAACCAGGAATTCGTGGATTCCAACCTCCTCGATGAGACCTGGGAATCGTTGCGGCTCAACCTCTTTGTGCTGCTGAATGCCGAAAACGAGGTGGTCTTCGGCACGATGTACGACCTGGAGGAAGGGAAACGCTACGAGCTGAGCGCCGACCTGAAGGCGCTGTTCGGCTCGGCGCTCACCGACCACAAGGAACTGGATTCGCGGCGAATCGGCCTGATCTCAACCAGCGACGGGATGATCCTGATCGCCAGCCGCCCGATCATCACGAGCAAGAAGGAAGGGCCGATCCACGGCACGCTGTTATTCGGCCGGGTGATCAACGACGGATTCAACAGTCGGCTGCGCGAAACGACGATGCTGGACGTGCGCATCGTGCCGATCATCGCGCGCTCCCTGCCAGTCGCGACGATTCCCAATCCTTCGGTCGCAGGCTCCGCCGACGTCTTGCCGTTGAGCGACGTGCTGGTTCGCCCGCTCAGCGACGAGCACCTGCAAGCCAGCGCATCGCTGCGCGACCTGTTCGGCACCCTGGCAGCACGAATCAATGTCGAGATGCCGCGCAACCTCTTGGCTCAGGGAAAGTCGGCTCTGAACTACTTTCTGGCGGCGCTGCTCGGTTCGGCCACCGTGTGCGGAGCCGCGTTCCTGGCCCTACTCTCGACCGTCGTGCTGTCGCGCCTGCGGACGTTGAGCCACGCTGCGTTGTGCATCGCCGACACCCACGAAACCGACCTGCGCGTGCCCGTCAGCGGCAACGACGAGCTGACGCACGTCGAGCGCGCGTTCAATCAGATGCTCGACTCGCTGTCCGCCGCGCACCACGCCGCCGCCAACGCCAACGAGGCCAAGAGCCAGTTCCTGGCCAACATGAGCCACGAAATCCGAACGCCGCTGACGGCGATTCTCGGCTTCACCGAGAATCTGCTCGAGCCCGGACTGTCCGAAAGCGAGCGGGCAGCGAGCATCCACACCATCCGCCGCAATGGCGAACATCTCCTGGGATTGATCAACGACATTCTCGACCTGTCTCGGATCGAGGCCGGTCGGCTTACCATCGAGATCCTGGACTGCTCGCCCATCCAGATCGTCCACGAGGTCGTCAGCACGCTGCGGGCCCGCTGCATCGAACGTGAACTGACGCTCACGCTGCGCTTCGGCGGGCCGCTGCCGGATCGCATTCGCACGGATCCCACGCGTCTTCGCCAGATTCTGATCAACCTGGTCGGCAACGCAGTGAAATTCACCAGGCAGGGCGGAGTCGAACTGATCGTCTCTGTGGCCGATGCAGCCGCCGACGATCCCCGGCTGGTCGCCGAGGTAACCGACACCGGGATCGGCATGACGCCGCAACAGGCGGAGCGCCTTTTCCAGCCGTTCAGCCAGGCGGATGCGTCGACCACCAGGCAGTTCGGCGGCTCGGGGCTGGGGCTGCTGATCAGCCGCCGGCTGGCGCAACTGTTAGGCGGCGACGTTGTGCTGGTCCGCACGGAACCCGGAGTCGGATCCACGTTCCGCGCCAGCATCCGAACGGGTTCGCTGCGCGGGGTCCGTTTCACCGAGCCCGCTGGCGAGGCCCTGCTGCCCTTGGAGGAGCGCAGCCGAGCCAGCGCCGGGGATTCGCCCATCCGCGGTTGCCGCGTGCTGCTGGCTGAAGACGGCGTGGACAACCAGCGGCTGATCGCCCACATCCTGCACAAGGCCGGAGCCTCAGTCAGCGTAGTGGACACCGGACAGGCCGCAGTCGAGGCCGCCCTGGCCGCGGAGCGCGCCGGCACGCCGTTCCAGGTCGTCCTGATGGACATGCAGATGCCCGTGCTCGACGGCTACGGGGCGACACGGCAGCTTCGTGCGGCGGGGTATCGGCGCCCGATCCTGGCCCTGACCGCGCACGCCATGAGCACGGATCGGCGTAAATGCCTCGACGCGGGCTGCGACGAATACGCCAGCAAGCCGATCGACCGCAACACGCTGATCACGAAGATCGCGAAACTCTCGCGCGCTGCGCCAGCGGAGCGAATTCCGAGCCAGCCCGAGCCCGAGCCCGTCGCGGCGACCGGCACGCACACGAGGAAAGCGGAGCCGGGCGACCTCCCGGATTGACGGCCAGCCGCGCCTGTCGATGAAGACCGGCAATCGCGGCGGCCCCCTCGTTGGACTGGCCTCCGCGGCGACTACGACGAAGCCGGCGGGTTGGCGGTGTACTTGATCACACGGACGGTTTCGAGCGTGACCAGCCCTTCGGCGACCATCTGGTCGATGTGCGGCAACAGCAGGTTGATCTTTTCGGCGGCGTCGACGATCTCCACGATGATCGGCAGGTCCTCGGACAGTCGCAAGACCTTCACGGTATGCAGCCGGCTGTGCGCGCCGAAGCCCATCGGCCCGCGCAGCACGGTTGCACCGGCCAGGTGCATCTCGCGGGCCTTCTGAACGATCGCCTCATAAACCGGCACGCCGTGCCAGCGATCGCTCTCGCCGATGAATACTCGGAGAAGCTGCGCCTCGCCTTCAAGCTTCATGGATCAGACTCCTGCCCAGCGTTCCGCCAGCCGATAGCCCGACCAGACCGCGGCCAGCCCGAGCACCACGCTTGTCAAAACGTTCAGCAGAGCCCGCAGAAACTGGCCGTCATTGGACATCGCAAAGGTCTCCCAACCGAACGTGGAGAACGTGGTGAACCCGCCGAGTACGCCGACGGTCAGACCGACGCGGTAGTCCATGGGCATCGGGACTCGTTCCGCCAGCAGCAGGTTGAGTACACCGATCGCGAAACAACCGACCGTGTTCACGATCAGCGTGCCGAGCGGAAAGGGTCCGCTGGTCAGGGACTGCCCCCAACCTGCCAGCAGGTAACGCAGCAGCGACCCCAACCCGCCGCCCACGACGATCAGTGAATACTTGTTGATCAAAAATTCCACCACGACCGTTCTCATCCCGGCATCCTTCATCCTCATTCGGCCGCCCGCAGCCGCGGCGTTCGCAGGGTAACGGCAGCGGCTCGCGCGAATCGGCCCCGCTCGTCCCGGCCCCGCACGCGAACATGCTGCATGTCCGGCCGCTCGTCAAGCCCGGATCCCGCCCGGCCGGAGGTTTCACCGGGAAGCGCTGGGCCGGCCGTGTCGCCGTGCGGCCCCAATAGGTCGCAATGAAAATTCCTAGCATTTTCTTGACTATTCGCGATTTTGTTGTATCTTTCCCGTACCTCCATGCGGCATGCCCGCTTCCGATGGAGGTGCATGCGTTAGGATGGAGTTTATGCTGCCAGGAGACAGCACCGTGCAGGCAGGAAACCGGAACATGGGTCTTCAGCCAAGCTTCGCCGGCCAGGAGAATCGCTGGTCGCTGCACGCCGATCGACCCGGCACGGGGCAGCTCCCCGTACGGTGTGATAGATCGCCTTGCGGCGGCCGGATCCTGAGCGGTGCGCTGGTTGGGCCTCCTGGGTAGCGTCGCGACGACCGTGTGCGACTTACTGCCCCGGAGATCCGCGTCTCCGGGGCTTTTTTTTGCCCATCCCCGGATGCGCAACCGACATGGTTAAGAAAACCGCCGCCGCTGAGGCGCGGTAGCAACGCTGTGCGCCGGGGTTGGGTGCAGCGCAAGGGAGCTCTGCGCCCGTCGGCGGAAGACTGGGTACCGGTCAACGGATCGGTTTTTCGAATTCCCCCGGCCGCACGAGTCGCAACGCGAGCGTGCGAACACCTGCACCGGCGGGCATCGCGTTGCGCATACGACGCGGCCGCGCAAACGTGGGCCGCCGCGCCGCGGAGGCAACGGACGGATCGTACTCAGTGTTCGTGGCAACCAGGACTGGCGACTGCTCATCCGGCGGCGCCGCATGCGTTCTCTTGAACTTGCGTGCCGGCGTTCCACCCTCGGAGTCGAAAGGCAGACGCAGGTCTGATCGGTAGCGCTGTCGGTAGCTCAGAAGAAAGAGCGACGGCTGTACGCCGTAGGCGCAGGTGCGAATCCTGCCCGACTCAACTGGCAAGCCCATTCGTGGGCCGGGGTTCGACTCCCCACAAGTTCGCGCAAGCGAGGAGATGGAGCGGATGAGGACGATTCGCGGCGCTTGACGAGTCAGCGCGTCGCATCCGCCGCGGGGCAACCTGCGTCCGGGCACGCCGCGACCTGACACCGCGCCGGCGACCTTGCAGACGGGACGTTTCGTTCAGCAACGCGTTGCGGCCACCGCCGCGAGTGCATCGCGGCATGTGCCCGCTACGCAGCGCCGACCGACCACCCGTTTCCGTTGCCGAAACGGAGTTCAACCGACGGCGGCGTTTTCATCCGCGCCCGCAGACGACAGTCGCCGTGTACAACGCGGCGTCTTGAAATAGTGGATATTCGATTCGGTGTGTGTCACGGCCCGGTACCACTGGCAGGCAGCACCAATTGTCCAGCCAGAGGGGCTCTCAGGAATTACGTCCTGAGTACGGCCAAACGGCCGACCGGCGGCGACCATGGAGTCAGAGCTTTGGCGGAAGAACCTGGCAGGCGCGCGAGCTGGCATTTGTCGGGAAACGGGCCAGCCTACGCTTCCGCCCCCTGATGGGAAAAGGCAGGTGAGTCGCATGGCAATCAAGCTCCGTATCCGCAAGCACGAGCGCGGTCTGCGTTTCCGCTATGGGGAATTCACGCGGCTGCTGGGTCCGGGTGTCTACTGGCTGTGGAGCCGCCTGTGGAGCCGCACGCGCGATACCGTCACCGTCGTCGACCTGCTCCATACGCACTTTCAGCATCCGTTGCTGGACTTGATGCTGACCAACGAAGGGCTGCGCGATGCGCTGAAGGTTGTGCAGTTGGGTGACGCGGAACGCGCCTTGGTCTACAAGGACGGCCGCCTGGCCTATATCCTGGGCCCGGGCCGCCATGCCTTCTGGCGCGCGCCGTACGCCCTGCACGTTGAGGTGTTCAACGTGGGCGAGATCCGTCTCGCGCACGAGCACCTCGACGCGATCCTGGCGCACCCCGACGCGAAGCGCTGGCTCGACGGCGTCGAAGTCAGCCCGAACGAGGCCGTGCTGATTCTGCGCGACGGCGAGGTCATCGAGCGCTTGACGCACGGCCGCTACGTCTTCTGGAAGGGCGCCGGCCGCATCACCTGGAAGGCGATCGATCTGCGCGAGCAGATCTCTGACGTTGCCGGCCAGGAGATCATGACCGCCGACAAGGTGACGCTGCGCGTTAACCTGGTCGCGACCTGGCGCGTCGCGGATGCCGTCGCCGCCGCCAGCGTCGTGTCCGATTTAGCTCAGGCC
>CAYOHG010000002.1:0-2279 GCA_964403685.1 uncultured Planctomycetales bacterium | reverse complement strand
ATCGCGAGGCGCAGCTTGCGCTGCGCGCCGCGGTCGGCACCCGCACGCTCGACGCGTTGCTGGCCGACAAGGAGGCCGTCGGCGGCGAGGTGCGCGACGCGGTTCGCGCGCGGGCGGCGGCGTTCGGCGTCGAGGTGCGCAGCGTCGGTCTGCGCGACATCATCCTGCCCGGCGAGATGCGCGAAATCCTCAACCGCGTGATCCTGGCCGAGAAGGAAGCGCAGGCCAACCTCATCCGCCGCCGCGAGGAGACCGCCGCGGCCCGCAGCGAGGCCAACACCGCCAAGCTGCTGGCCGAGAACCCCATCCTCGTGCGCATGCGCGAGCTGGAGGCGCTCAAGGGCATCCTCAACGGCGCGCGCACCACCTTCGTGCTCGGCTCGGGCGACCTGGCGACCCAGGTGCGCTCGCTGATCGAGTCCGAAGCAAGCACGAACGCGTCGGGGTCGTAGTGGGCGGCGTGCGGCGGGGTGTTGCCTCGTCGCACGCCGCGGTCGTCTGCCGGTTTCGCCGCCACCGTTTCCGCCCGGAACCGCCATGCGGCTACCATGGCTCAATCAATGGCGCGACGCGCCGACCGCAGTCCGCAACGCCCGGCGCGGCACGCCGTTCGTCGCAAGAGGCGCAAATGTCCGACCCCATCCGTCACGAGCTGGTCCCCACCGGTGAAGCGACCGCGATGCTGCCGGTCGCCGGCGGAAGCGTTCGCCCCGTCACCGTGATCGGCACCGAGGCGATCCGCGCCACCTTCGACCAGCAGACGCTCCAGCAGGCCGTCAACACGCGCCGTGCGCCCGGCGTGGTCGAAGTCGTGCTCAATCCTGATGCGCACATCGGCTTCGGCGCCCCGATCGGCTGCGTCATGGCCTCGCCCTCGCACATCTACCCCGGCCCGGTCGGCGTCGACATCAAGTGCTCCATGAGCCTGCTTCAGCTCGATCTGCCCGCCGACGCCGTTGCCGACCGTCGCACGCGCCGGGCGATCATCGACGCGATCACCGAGCGCACCCCGACCGGCCCGGGTCGCGGGCAGCGCCACGTGCCCAAGTCGCGGCCTGTCTCTCTCGAGCTGGGCCGCCGGGCCGTCGTCGAGGGCGCTTCGGTCGCGGTCTGCGAAGCTCTGGGTATTCCGCCGCATTGGGCGCAGCGCTGCGAAGACGCTTTTCACCGCGGGCATGATGGTTCGCGCGACGCGCTGGCCGCCCGGCTGGAATCCCTGCTGAGCACGCCCGCGTTCCGCAAGTTCGAGGAGAAGGTGCGGCAGCTCGGGTCCTACGGCGGCGGCAATCACTTCGGCGAGTGCGAAGTGGTTCATGTCGCCAGCGGGGCGCGGGCCGCCGACTGCGCGCAAACCTTCGGTCTGCGCGACGGGCGAGTCGCGTTTCTGTCGCACTGCGGGTCGCGCGGCTTCGGGCACAATCTCGCGATGGGCCAGTTCCGCGCGTTGCAAGGCCTGTTCGAGCGCTGGGGCACGCCCTTCCCGGCCGGCGACAAGGAACTGTGTTACGCACCGCTCGGCACGCCCGAGGCCGATGCGTACCTCGACGACATGGCGTTGGGCGCCAATTTCGCGACCGTCAATCACCTGCTGATCAACGCCCTGGTGCTGGAGGCGTTTCGGCAGGTCTTTCCCGGCGTTACCGGCGAGCTGGTGTACTTCATCAGCCACAACATCGCCCGGCAGGAAGTCGTGCACGGCAAGCCCATGTGGGTCATGCGCAAGGGCGCCACGCGGGCATTTCCCGCCGGGCACCGCGCCTTGCAGGGCACGCCGTTTGCCGACACCGGGCACCCGATCCTGCTGCCGGGCGATCCGCAGCGTGGCTCGGCGGTGATGGTGGCGGAGGACGGCGCTGCGCTGAGCTGCTACAGCGTCAACCACGGGGCCGGCCGCATGCTCGGCCGCCGACAGGCCTTGCGTACGCTGGACCAATCGGCCATCAACCAGTCGTTCGAGCAGCGCGACATTCTGACCAATTGCCGCAACTACCCGATGGACGAAGCGCCGGCGGCATACAAGGATTTCGAGGAAGTGCTGCGGAGCGTAAAGCTCGCGGGGCTGGCCGCCGAGGTTGCCCGGCTCGAAGCGCGTTTCGTGATCAAGGACGCCAGCGAAGCGGATGACTAGCTCATTTCGGCGTCGAAGTGCCGCCGGAGCGGTATGCGCAAAGCACCGCGTGCGGCCCGCTGGCCTTGCTGCACCAGCGAACCGCACGCGGCTGTTTCACACACTCGGGTCGGGAGGAAGAAGCCACATCAGGTCAATCGAGCCGCAGCGC
>CAYOHG010000001.1:0-25095 GCA_964403685.1 uncultured Planctomycetales bacterium | reverse complement strand
CTCGATGCCCTTCTGCGTCGTGCTGGCGCTGCGCGACGGAGACGTGACCCGCGCCAGCTTCAGTGACGAAAACGTGCGCGACCCGCAGGTCCATGCCCTGCTCGACCGCGTCAGGATCGTCGAAACGCCCGAGTGCAACGCGGGCTATCCCGACGGAATCCCCAATCGACTCATCATCAAGCTGCGGAATGGCCGTACGCTCGACAAGCAGGTGACGTACCCGCGCGGCCACGCCGGCAATCCCATGACCGACGACGAGGTGGTTGCGAAATTCCGCACCCTGGCTGACGGCGTCGTGAGCGCCGCGACCGCCACGCGCATCGTGGAAATGACGATGGAGCTCGAGCGGCTGGCCGATATCACCGAAGTGTTGGAGTTTCAGACGATCTAGCGCCTCGTGCGATCGGCCCGATAACTTGGGCGAACCGCGGAGTTTGACGCATGGCGACCACGCAAGAAGCCCGGACTGCAGGCGGCGGGCACACGAAGCCCCAGACCGGCCCGGTCGAGACGGCGACCCTCACGTTTCGTGGGAAGTCCTACACGCTTCCGGTCGTGATCGGCACGGAGGGTGAGATCGGGGTCGACATCTCGAACCTGCGGGCGGAATCCGGCTTGATCACGCTGGACGACGGGTATGCCAACACCGGCTCGTGTAACAGCGCCGTGACGTTCATCGACGGCGAACAGGGGATTCTGCGCTATCGCGGATACCCGATCGAGGAGCTGGCGGAGAAGTCGAACTTCAGCGAGGTTGCCTACCTGCTGATCTTCGGCGAGCTGCCGACGGTTGCACAGTTGGCTGAATTCCGCAGCGCCATGACCGACCACATGTTCATTCACGAGGACCTGCGCCACCACTTCGAGGGCTTCCCGCCAAACGCGCATCCGATGGCCATCCTCTCGGCCATGCTGAATGCCGCCAGTTGCTACCAGGCGGTCTTCATGAAGCCGGCGGCGATGGATGACTTCATGGAGATGTCGGCCCGCATCATCAGCAAAGTGCGGACGATTGCGGCGGCGGCGTACAAGAAATCGATCGGCCAGCCGATGATCTACCCGCGGCCCGATCTGCGCTACGCCGGCAACTTCCTGCACATGATGTTCAGCAAGCCCAACGCCCCCTATGAGCCTGATCCCGACGTCACCGCGGCGCTCGACCAGATTCTCATCCTGCACGCCGACCACGAGCAGAACTGCTCCACCTCGACCGTCCGCATGGTCGGATCCAGCCAGGCCAACCTGTGGGCCTCGGTTTCGGCAGGCGTGAACGCGCTGTGGGGACCGCTGCACGGCGGAGCCAACCAGGCCGTGATCGAGATGCTGACGCATATCTACGAGAGCGGCGAGTCGCCGGATTCGTTCGTGACGCGCATCAAGAACAAGGACTCGACCGCGCGGCTGATGGGTTTCGGACACCGCGTATACAAGCACTACGACCCGCGCGCCGCGATCATCAAGCGCTCGTGCCACAAGGTGCTCAGCAAGATGGGGCGGCGCGACCCGCTGCTGGACATCGCCATGCGGCTCGAGGAAGTGGCCCTGAAGGACCCCTACTTCGTGGAGCGCAAGCTTTACCCCAACGTCGATTTCTACAGCGGGATCATCATGCGCGCCATCGGCGTCCCGCTGAACATGTTCACCGTGATGTTCGCCATCGGCCGCATGCCCGGCTGGATCGCCCACTGGCGCGAGCAGCACCTGAACGACAAGGCGCGCATCAATCGTCCCCGGCAGGTCTACACCGGGCACACCGTGCGCGCCTACGTGCCGATCGACAAGCGGACGTGAGTGTTCGTCGCCTCGCGGCTGACTACGCTACGCGCCGCAGTTTCGTTACCCGCCCGACCTCCACCCACTCCACCACGAAGATGTTTCCCGCGTGGTCGAAGATCGCGCTATGCGGGGCGATGAACTGGCCCGCCACGAACTGCTCACGCGGCTTGTCGCGCAGCGCAAAACTGCCTCCATCGCCCAGGTGTGCAATCAGCCTGTTCTCGCGATCGAAAAGCGTCACGCGCGCCTCGAGGTCCGGGATCAGCAACACCCCGCCACGCTCGTGAAAATGACACGGCGAGCGCAGCTCTTCAGTGACGAAGCGCAGGTGCCGGCCTTCCAGGCTGAAGTACTGCAATCGGCGATTGCTGCGATCCGCCACGACCAGCGTAGGCTGAGCGCCGCGCGTATCGACCATGATCCCATGCGGGCAGGCGAGCTGGCCGCGTTCAGCGCCGGGTCCGCCGAACGAACGCCTGTACTCGCCTTTGGCATCATAGACGTGAATCCAGCTCTTGCCGTAGCCGTCCGCCACATAGAGCGTCCCGTCCGGCGCGACCGCGACATTGGTCGGCTTGAATTCGCCGGGATTGTTGTACAACCCAGACTCCATCGGAGCAGAGAGCGTCCAGACCACGGCGCCATTCAGGTCGGTCTTCGCCACGACGCCGCGGGCAAAGTCGCACAGGTACAGAAACTCCTGTCCTCCTTCGCGAGAGAGGTGCAATCCGTGGGCGCCGCCCTTGTATTCGCTGCCCCACGAGCGAACGAATCTCCCGTCAGCGTCGAAGACGACGATAGCGTCCGCGCCCGGACTGCTGGCGTGAACCGTGTGCTTGATGTAGATGCGCCCTTGGGAGTCCTCGCAGACCCCGTGCGTATTGCCCCAACGGATGCCCGCCGGCAGAGCGCCCCAGTCATGCTGCACCTCGTACTGATGCTCGCCCGAACCCAGCACGATCGGCCCGCGGCCGGACTTGTCCTGCGTCCGCGCGAACACCGAGGGCAGCGCCGCGGCTGACGCGGCTCCGGACAGCGCTCGACGCAGAAAACCGCGCCGCGAGAGTGACCGTCCGTTTGCGTGATCGTCCATGGGCGGCTCCGATTGAATGTCTGCGCCATCCGGCTGAAACGCGGGCGGACGGCGCCGACACGAGACTATACCGCGTCGCCCGATCCGCGCGCCAGCCGCGGCGGGGTCGGCGGCCGGCCGGCGCAGGTATACTCCGGTCGGTTTCCGCTGAAGGAGCCGTTTGCATGCACCCGACCGACCGCCTGACATTGACACCGCCGAGAGACGACCATGACGTTCGCCGGCTGTCCGAGATCATCTACCAGTCGTTCGCGGGCTTTGGCCTGCCGCCGGAACGTACGGACGCCTGGCTGGCCACTGTCGGAAATGAGAATGTGCGCGTCGCGCGGCTCGACGGCGAGATCGTCGGCGGGCTGGGCATCTATTACTTCGGACATTACTTCGGCGGGCGGGCTGTGCCGGCGGCGGGGATCACGATCGTCGGGATCTCCCCGGAAGTTCGCGGAACCGGCGTCGCGGCGCGCATGATGGGCACGTGCGTGACCCAGTTGCGCGACGCGGGATGCCCGCTTTCGTCGCTCTACCCATCCACGTACGGGCTGTATCGCAAAGTGGGCTACGAGCAGGCCGGCGTTCGCATCTGGTACAAGCTCGCGCTGCGCGCCATCGGACGTCCAAGCCGAGAGGCACGCATTCGGCCGATGACGACGGCAGACCACCCGGCCGTTGCCGCGATATACGAAACCCGGGCGCGGCGCACGGCTGGCAACGTCGCCCGAACGCAGCGGCAGTGGGACCGTATCTTTGCCGACTGGGACGGCCGGGTATACGCCTATGTGGTCGAAGCCGCGGACGCCGCCACCAACTCCGCCGCGCGCCTGGAAGGCTACATCGTCTACATTCAGGCCGGGCAGCGCAACCAGCCCTACGAAATCATCGTTCGCGACTGCGCGGCGCTCACCCGGCCGGCAGCCCAGCGCCTGCTGGCGCTGCTGGCCGATCACAGCACGATGGCCTCGCACGCGCAGATTGTCCTGGGGATCGCTGATCCGGTGCTGGCCCTGGCCGAGGAAGAGAATCTGACCGTTCACAACCGCTCGCTGTGGATGCTGCGCGTGATCGACGCGCGCGCGGCGCTGGAGGCCCGCGGATACTCGCCGGCAATCCGGGCCGAGCTGCACTTCCGCCTGCGCGACGAGCTGATTGCGAACAACGACGGCGATTTCATTCTCACGGTCGCCGAGGGACGTGGGCAGGTCCGGCCCGGCGGGCGTGGCGACGTACAGGTCGACATTCGCGGGCTGGCGCCGCTCTACACAGGGCACCAGACGGCCGAAGAACTGCAAACCACGGGGCAGGTCTGCGGTTCGGCGGAGGCGCTGGCCTCGGCCAGCGCGGTCTTCGCGGGCCCGGCACCGTGGATGGGGGAGCGTTACTGATTGCTCGCGGTGCGGGCCACGGGTCGTCGTCTATCGCGGTTGGCGACCAGCGAGTATCGTTCGCGACGGACCCGTTTGGGAGGCAATCCTGCAATGAGCGACTCGCGCGCGTGCCGGAACCGTCGCGGCGCAGCGGCACTGCTTGCGTCCGGGCTCGGGATGCTGCTGCTGGCCGGCTGCCAGGCGATGGCGGTTCCCTGGCTGATGTGGGGCGAGCCGCCGACCCGGCTCGTTCCGGCGGAGTACCCCTATTTGAGCGGCAAGCGTGTCTGCCTGGTCGTCTGGGCCGACATGGACACGACGTTCAGCTACCCGCACGTTCAGCTCGAGGTTTCCGAACACGTGGCCCGCGCCCTCCAGGCGAATCAGGCCAGCCTCACGATCACACCCAACCGCAGTGTCGTCGACTACCAGCGGAGCGAGCCGGACTGGGACAAGCAGCGCCCCGGCCGGATCGGCGAGCATTTCGGCGCCGAACGCGTCGTCATGATCGAGCTGACCGAGTACTCCACCCGTGACGCCGACAGCCCGCATCTCTACCGCGGCCGGATCGGCGCCAACCTGGCCGTGTATCAGGTTGAGCATCCCGACGCCGACGCGTCCTTCCGCACCGCGGTCGAAACCCTCTACCCGAAGGACTCTGTCGGCGAATGGGGCAGCACCGACGATTCCATCCGCCGGGCGGCAATGGAGGTTTTCGCGGACGACGTGGCGGCGAAGTTCTTCGATCGCAAGGTGAAGATCCGGTGAAGCACTCGGCGAACAAGGGCGGCGCGGTGCTCGGGGCGCTCTGCTCCGCGGCACTCCTGCTTTCGGCGGCCGGCTGCAACGTCATGGGCGCCGCCGCGTACTACCTCAGCCCGCCGAAGATCCAGAAAGCCGAATTCGCGTTTCCCGCCGGCAGCCGGGTCGCAGTGCTGGTGGACGCGGCCAATCCCGAGCAGCTCAACCTGATTTTCGCCCGCAGCCTGCATGAGAAGCTCAACGAGTACTTTCGCAACCGCAAGACAACCGCGACGCTCCTTCCGCACGACACCATCATGCGCCTGCGCGTCGAGCACGCCGACTTTGGCCGCTGGCCGGTGCAGAAAGTCGGCCGCGAGTGCGGGGCGACGCATGTGCTGTATCTGCGGATCGTCGAGCTTCAGGGCCGCGAGGCGCCCGATCATCCGGTCGTCTCGCCGGCGGTTCGGCTCCAGATGCGCGTCATCGGCGTCGAGCTTCCACCCGCCAAGGCGCGGCTCTGGCCGGAGGACGAGGAGGACGGCCGCGAGCTCACCTGCCGGCGGCAATCGGTTGAAGCCACCACCTCGGACGTCGAGGACCGCGAGCTGGGCAAGCTCGGTATCGACACCGCGTGGTACGTGATGCTGCCCTTCTTCGATGTTGATCTCGAGGAACGCCGGCCGGTCGAACGCTGAGCGAGGTGCGCTTGCCCACCGCGGGTCCAAGACTGCTCGTGCTGGCGGGGCTGGCGCTGGTGGTCGTGGCCGGCGCAACCTGGCTTGGCCCGCTGCAACTGGACTGGAGCGACGTCGCCTCGTTCGGTCCAGGGTCGCTGTTCTGGTCGTATCGCGTGCCGCGCACAGCGCTGGCGGCCCTGGCCGGCGCGGGCCTGGCGTGCAGCGGCGCGGTGCTCCAGAACCTCTTTCGCAACCCCCTGGCCGAACCCTACACCCTCGGAATCGCCAGCGGCGCTTCGCTCGGGGCGGCGATCGCGTTCCTGTTGCACGTCGACGGCGCTCTGTTCGGCGTTCCGCGGCTCTCGCTCTTCGCGTTCGCCGGGGCGGGCGTTTCGATCGTCTTTGTCACCGCGCTGGCCCGCTCGGCCTCCGGGCGCGACATGACCCGTGTGCTGCTGGCCGGAATCTGTTTTGCGTACATGTGCTCCGCCGGCGTCATGCTGACCGCATTCCTGGCCGGCCAGGCGGTCACGAACGACCTGGTCATCTGGATGATGGGCTCGCTGGCTCGCCACCGGCCGCAGGCGGTGCTGGAGGTGGCGATCGTGCTGCTGCCCGTGCTCGCCGTCGCGCTGCTTTCGCACCGCGCGCTGGACCTGCTGGCCATGGGTGATGAGCTCGCGGCCGCCCGCGGCGTCGCGGTCGGGGCGACCGTCTGGAGCTGTTACGGGCTGGTGGGAGTGCTCACCGCCGTCATCGTTGCCAATTGCGGGCCGATCGCGTTCATCGGGCTGCTCGTGCCGCACGCCATTCGCGCCCTGGTGGGCATTCGCGCGCTGCCGGTGCTGATCGGTTCGGCGTTCGGCGGAGCCGCTTTCCTGGCGCTGTGCGACGGCCTGGCCCGCAGCTACCGCTACGAAATCCCCGTCGGTGTGTTGACGAACATCCTCGGCGCGCTGTTCTTCCTGTATCTGCTGGCGACACGGCGGCGGTTTGATACGCTGGGGTAGCGCTCGCTCCGCTTGACGAGCGCCGACAAACGTCGTAGTCTGATTGGTCTGCCCGCGGGGTCGTTGTGCGGGTCAGCGCCCGGGTGGCGGAATTGGCAGACGCGCCAGGTTGAGGGCCTGGTGGGGGCAACCTCGTGCTGGTTCGAATCCAGTCCCGGGCACGTGGCGCGATGGCCAAGCGGTGCCGGTTGCACCCCTAGCTCAACTGGACAGAGCATCGGTCTACGGAACCGAAGGTTGCTGGTTCGAATCCAGCGGGGTGCGTTCAGCAAGTTGCCGTTCCGAGGCGTTAGGCGTTATCTGCTCGCGTTTCCTCCGCTGCGGGACTCCACCCCGGCACTCGCTGGAAACACGGCCGCGGCGATCGACGCCATTCCGGTCGCACGCAGCCCCGCCCACGTCCCTGTTCCGTTGTTCCCTTGCTTCTTCGATCCCCGGCCCCTAATCCCTTCCGCCCGGTCATCCGCGCTTCTTGATCGCCCGCAGCAACGCAATCAGCACAATCGCGCCAACCGTCGCCATGATCAGACTCCCGAGCCGACCGATTGGCGCCAGCCCCACCAGGCTGAACAGCAATCCGCCAAACAGCGACCCGATCACGCCGACGACGAGGTTGCCGACGATGCCGCTGGTGTCGGTCTTCATGATCTGACCGGCCAGCCAGCCGGCGCACAGTCCGATCAGGATGAACCAAAGCAGTTCCATGGCGCCCCATTCCTGTATCCGTCCACCCGGCCCGGCCTCTCACGCACGGCTCTCGGCCTGGCCCGCCTCCGCCCCCCACTGTTGGGCTCACTCCCCCCGGGCGCTGCGGTCGGTCATTAGCCGGCCCCTTAGCAGCGCGTGCCGGCGGTAGCGCTCCATCAGCTCGACGATGCGGCCGCGCACCAGCGCGACCGCCGCCGCGTCATCCAGCGCGGCCAGCGTCTGCGGCTCGATGCGCGCGCCGTAGGCCATCAGCAGCGGACGTAGCATGGGCAGCTTGCGCTGCCGTGGCCAGGCCTCAAAGGCCCCCAGGATCATGCCGGGGATAATCGGCACCTTCGCTTTTCGCGCCAGCACGACGACACCCGGTTCGATCTCCTGCACGCGGCCGTCCGGCGTGCGTGTGCCTTCCGGAAACGCGGTTACGAGCTCGCCTTGCTTGAGCCGTCGCAGCGTTTCCTTGATTCCGCCGATATCGGCCTGCCCGCGGCGGATGGGAAACGCATTCAGGGAGCGTGCCACCCGATCGAACAGGGCGGTTTTTCCGAAGAGCGTGTCGCGGGCCATGTAGTGGCACTCGCGCGGCAGCGCCAGCGTGGCGATGACGGGGTCGAGAAAGCTTTGATGGTTGCAGACCAGCAGTGCGCCGCCCCGCCGTGGCACGTGCCGCGCTCCGAAGACGCGCCCGCGAAACAGCAGCACGTAGGCCCACTGGCAAACCTGCCGGCAGCAGCGATACCAGAGTCTCATGACGGCGTGTGCGACGATGCCGGGTGATCCTGCGGAATCTCGACGCCCGCGTGCCGCAGGCGGTCGATCAGCAGATCGATCACCTGGTGCAGGCTCTGGTGGGTGGTGTCGATGCGGACGGCGTCGGGCGGGCAGGTCAGCGGGGCGACCGCCCGGTTCGAGTCCGTCCGGTCGCGCTCGATCACGTTGGCGAGCACCTGCTCGATGCGCACGTCCTCGCCCTCGGCGATCAGCTCGTGATAGCGGCGCTCGGCGCGCTTTTCGACCGCGGCGTCGAGAAAGAACTTGAACTCCGCCTGCGGGAAGACCACGCTGCCCTGGTCGCGGCCCTCGCTGACCATCGAGCCGAGCCGCCGCCCGATCTCGCGCTGCTTCTCCACCAGCACCCGGCGGACCCCCGGCGAGCCAGCGATGAAGCGCGTGTGCTCGCTGACGTGCATCGAACGGATGTCCTCGGTCACGTCGCGGCCGCGCAGCGTGACGCGGACGTGCGTCGGGCCGCAGTCCAGCTCGAAGCCGGCGGTCGCGGCCAGCTCGCCCAGGCACTTGTCGTCGCGCAGATCAACACCGTCGTCCAGCGCCGCGAGCGTCACCACGCGGTACATCGCCCCGGTGTCGAGGTAGGGAACGCCCAACCGCGCGGCGAGTTTTCGCGCCGCGGTGCTCTTGCCCGACCCAGCCGGCCCGTCAATGGTTATGATCATCCAGCCGTCGCCTCGCGGTCTGACCGCGCAGTGGTTTCCTGCGAAGCGGCGCCGGCGGCATGCCCACGAGAAGGGTGAGTCCGCCGCAAGAGCCGTTCGAAAGTTCATTGTAGGGAGCGTGCCGCCGATGGCCAACCCGATGACGATCATGGTGGATCTGGACGGTGTGATCTGCACCGAGGAGCGCACCTTCGACCGCCCGCTGGCGGAACCGCTGCCCGGCGCCCGTGAGGCGCTTGAGAAGCTGCGAGCCGACGGACACACGATCATCATCTATACGGCCCGCGGCTGGGCCGAATTCCGCGTGACGAAGGCGTGGCTGGACCAGCACGCCATGCCCTACGACGCGATCCACATGGGAAAGCCGATCGCGCACGTGTGGATCGACGACCGCGCCATTCGCTTCATGAACTGGCATGACGCGCTGGCGCAGATTGAGGAATTCTAGGCGCGCGCGACCGGTATGGAGCCCATCCGCCCTCGGCTGTGAACCAGGGTGGTCCGCGCGTCCCGCCCGCTGATTCCCGCGCACCAGGGTGGTCCGCGCGTCCCGCCCGTTTTAGTCCTCCGTCGCTCAAAGCGCACGGCACCCACGCATGCCGACGCAAAAGCCGTCGGCATGGCACCCGCAGCCTCCCACGGCTGCGGCGCGATCCAGCCGCGCTTGGCCCCCTGCCGCAAGCTACGCCGGCCCGGGCGAGCATGCCAACGCAAAAGCCGTCGGCATGGCACCCGCAGCCTCTCACGGGTGCGGCGCGATCCAGACGCGCTGGCCCCGCTGCCGCAAGCTACGCCGGCCCAGACGAGCTCCCAGTCCTGAGCGGCTTTTTCACGTTGCGCGTGAGCCACAGTCCCAGCTCGATCAGCAGGATCATCGGCACGCTCAGCATCAGATGGCTGACCAGGTCCGGCGGGGCCAGGCCGCCGGCCAGCACGACAATCGCGAGAATGACGACCTTTCGTGAGCCGGCCAGCGTCTCGCGTTTCATGATCCCGCTGCGCACGAGGAACACCACCACCAGCGGCACCTGAAACGCCAGCCCGAAACCGACCGCCAGAATCAGGACAAATGAGAGATATTAGCCGATGCGGAAGTGCGTCGTCACCATGCCACGTTGCTGGTCGCGTTGCAGATGAACGGCGTAGGTCTCGTCGCCGCCGCGCACCTTCAGCTTGAGCTCGTCCAGGTTGATCCACGCCTGACCGGCCTGCGGCGATTCGGGATCGCCGCGCAGAATCGCCACCGCCGGCTGCGTCGTGCTGCCCGGCTGCGTGCTGGGGACTTCGCCGGTCAGCCCGCCCAGCAGCTTCTGGATCGCGGTCGGCCGGGCATCCGGCAGCGGCAGCCACGACCCGAAACCGACCAGGAAGTTCAGGCTCAGGAACAGCACGAACACGTACATGAAAACGACGCCGAAGATGAAGAGCCCCGCGCTGGCCGGGGCGAGCTTATAGACAAGCCGCCGCTCGCCGCGGTAAAGGCCCTTGGCGACGAAGCTCCAGACCTGGAAGACGACATACGGCGACGCGACCGTCAGCCCCAGAAAAACGACGATCTTGATGTACCAGATGAACGGCTCGGTCGGAGACGTGGCCAGCAGGCTGTCGGGCTGGCCGTGGTTGCGAAGCGCCAGCATCAGCGGTTGAACCGTCCACGACAGGATGTACTTCGCCGGCCAGGCGCACAGCAGGCAGCCCCCGACCAGCGCCAGCAGGCTGCGCACCAGGCAGCCGCGCAGTTCGTCCAGATGCTCGCCGAGCGTCATGCGATACTCATCGGGATGACGGGTCGTCGCGGGCCGACGCGGATTCATGTCACCTTCCCTGCGGCGTCTCCGACCGAACAGAAGCACGGCGCTGTCATTCGGCCGGCGCCTCGCGCAGCCCGCGCGCGAAACGGGCCGCTTCGGCTAACGCCGCCGACTTCAACCCGCATGCCCATCCCGCTGCGCAAATGACCTCCAGCAGCCGCTCGGTGGCGAGGTTACCGGGTGCACGCCGCCCGGTCGTGGACGCATACGGGCAGCCGCCCAGTCCCCCCGCCGCCGCATCAAACGAGCGAATCCCCAGCCGCAGCGCGGCGGCGGCGCAGGCGCCGGCCTGTCCGAGCGTATCGTGCAGGTGCAGCGTCAGCCGCGATATACAGGCTTCTCCCATTGCGGCGATCAAGGCGTCCAGCATGCCGGCGACGGATTCGGGCGTTCCGGCGCCGATCGTGTCCGCGACGTCGATTTCATCGGCGCCCAGCGCGACGAGCCGCTGCGCCAGGTCCGCTACGGCCCGCGGCTCGGTCGGCCCCTCGAACGGACAGGCAATGGCGCAGGAGACGTAGGCGCGCGCGGCCAGCCCGTGGCGGTTCGCCTCGCGAAGGACCGGCTCAAAGCGCTCCAGCGTCTCGGCGATGGATGCGTTGGTATTGCGGCGCGAAAAAGTCTCCGATGCGGCGGTGAAGACCGAGACCTTATCGATCAACCGCCGGCCGGCCCGCTCGTTGGCCGCCAGGACGGCCTGCATCCCCTTCTCGTTTGGAACCAGAACGCTGTAGACCAGTCCCGCCGGCTTGAAACCCGCCGCGGCTTGCACGACCTCCGCGGCGTCGGCAAGCTGCGGAATCCATTTGGGAGAGACGAAGCTGGTGACTTCGATTTCATCCACGCCGCTGCGCGAAAGCAGCTCGATCAGCCGCACCTTGTCGGCTGCGGGGATGGTGTGCGGCTCGTTCTGAAGCCCGTCACGCGGGGCAACATCGGTGACGCGAACGCGGTCGCTCATGACGAAAGAATAGCGGCGCGGGTGAGGAGCGTCATTCGGGCGTCCGGCCAGGACTCTCGTGGGCTGCCGGGCCGTTGGCTCCGGCCGCCAGCGCGGATCGGCGAACGCCTTCCAGCGCTCGGCTGATGATGTGCCCGAGCACGGCGAGGACCAGCAGGGTCAGGACGACGCCGACCCAGAAGAACCAGGCCGGCTTGCCGGCGTCGCTGAGACTCTTGAGCTGCGAGCCGAGGTAGACCGCCATGACCGTGCGCGGGGCCATGCCGACCGCGGTTCCAAGCACGTAGGCCAGCGGTGGAACGCGCGTCGCAGCCAGCACGAGATTGGTCAGGGCAAAGGGGGAATTGGGCGGAACGCGCAGCAGTGTGACGATGCCCACTGTCCGCCACCAGCCAGCCCCCAGCAAAGCGTCATAGACCGCTTTCCATTTGGGCTGCTCGGCGATGATGCGCACCGCCCGCTGCCCGGAAACCAGCCGCGCGACGACGTAGCCCAGCAGCGCCGCGCCGGTGAAGCCGGCCAGCGCCGCCGGCACTCCCGTCGCAAGGTGAAACACGTAGCCTGCCAGCAGCGCCTGCACGTGTGTCGGCGCGAGTGCCAGCCCGGCCAGAGCGATGAACCCGCCTACGTACAGCCACAGGCCGGCGCCCGGATGCTGCGTCAGCCAGACGGCGATGCCGTCGCGATGCCACAGCAGTGCCAGCGCGCCGAGCAGCGGAAACGTAACGCTGACCAGCGCCAGAACGCCGACCGGACCCAGCCGCCGCGCGATCGTCCCGAACGCGGCGCGCTGCATGATCGCACCGGCGCCCGCTGCGCCTGAGACGGCCTGCGCCGGTTCCCGGCTGAGTTCGTCAGGGCTCATACTGGCGGGGAATCGTAACGGGCCGTCGACCCGGCGAGAAATCCGTCCGCCGGCGCGTTGCTACGCTAGGCACGCGCCGCGCTCGCGGCGAAGATGCGCGCATGCGCAGACGGGAACCCGATTCACAGCGGATGCCGCCGCCCGATTCGGAAACGTCGGGTGCCACAGCGCCGCCGAGGCAGGACGCGACCATCGGCCCCATGCTCTCACCCTGGGTCCGGCTGCGCTCGGCGCGCTATCACCCCTTTATCTACCGCAAGATGGTGGAGAGCATCGACCCGCGCGCCCGGCCGGGCGAGGTGGTGCAGGTCTACGACCGGGCCGGCCGACTCTTCGGCCGCGGTTTGTTCAACCCGGATTCGCAGATCGCCGTGCGGATGCTTGCATTCGGCGGCACAGCGGTCGACGACGCGTTTTGGCGCGAGCGGCTGGCGGCGGCGCTGGCGCTGCGCCGCGGCCTGCGACTCGATGAATGCACCGACGCACAGCGGCTGGTGCACGCCGAAGGTGACGGACTCAGCGGCCTGATCGTCGAGCGCTATGCCGACGTCCTGGTCTTCGAGCTTTTCTCGCGGGGCATGTACCAGCGGGCGCGGCAGATCGCGACGTGGCTGGCGAACCTGCTGGGCGCGCCCGCCAGTCTGGATCGACCGCAGGCGGCGGGCCCGGCCTGGCAAGTCATCCTGCGGGCCGACGAACGCGTGCAGGCGCTGGAGAAATTCTTGCTGAAGCGCGGCCACGAGAGCTTCAGCGTAACACCATCGCCCACGCCTGAAACCGCAGCGCGCACCGACGATCAGCCCGCCGCGCAAACGACCGCCGAGGCCGCGCCGCCGGAATCCGTCATTGTGCGCGAGCACGGCATTCGCTACCGGGTGCACCTCGTCAGTGGGCACAAGACCGGGTTTTTCTGCGATCAGCGCGAGAACCGCCGACGGTTCGCAACGTTGTGCCGCGATGCGAATGTGCTGGATTTGTGCTGCTACACGGGCGGGTTCGGGCTGGCGGCCCGCGTGCTCGGACCGGCCCGCGAGGTGACCGGGGTTGACCTCGACGAGGCGGCGCTCAACGTTGCCAAAGAGAACGCCAACCTGAACCAGGTTCGCGTTCAGTACGTTCACTCCGATGCATTTAGCTACGTGCGCCAGATGCTCGCCAACCAGCGGCGCTTCGCCGCCGTCGTGCTGGATCCCCCCAAGCTGGCTCTGGGGCGTGAAGACGTCGACGACGCGCTGCGGAAGTATCACGACCTGAATCGGCTGGCCTGCGCGGTGACGCAGCCCGGCGGCTTTCTGTTGACGTGCAGTTGCAGCGGGCTGGTGTCGCGCGATGCTTTCACTCGGACGGTTCTCGACGCCACCCGTCGGGCCGGCCGCCGCGTGCAGATCGTGGCGTCATCCGGCGCCGGGGGGGATCATCCGATCGCGCCAGAGTGCCCAGAGTCAGAGTACCTTAAGACTTTACTGGTGCGCGTGTTATGAATCGCCGGGCAGCACCGGTCGCACCTCGCCGCAGCAAAACTCGGGTGCCGACCGCAAAGCCCGTAATAATCAGCGCGAAGTTGCGAATTCGAGTGTGAGCCGCGGTGCTCTTGCGCAGCATTCGCCCGTTGTCCGGGTCGCGCGCCGCGGCGAAGCCAATGATCCCCGCGAGTGCGGAGGTTGAATCATGATGCTGGCCCGCATGGACGAAGAGGCGATGGTCGTCGGCATTGTGTTCTTCCTCGTAGCCGGGTGCGTCGCCCTCGCGCTGGTGTTCGCGCATCACCGCAAATCAACGCGTGTCGCCGAATTGAACGCCGCCGCGAGAGAAAACCAGGACCGGCTCAAGTCGCTGATGATTCAGCGCGGCATGAGTGCCACCGAAATCACGCAGGTGCTCGACGCCGGCGGTCGACTGCCGCTGGACACGCCCATCGGCAACGACTCGCGCGCACCGGAGGAACGCATCGTCAAGGCGCTTACGGAAAACGACTACGACGGCGCGGATGTGCAACTGATTCTCTCGGCGGCCCGCGTGGGCGGGAAGATCGAGGATTCCGCCGCGAGGCTGGTGGAGACAATGGCCGGAAATTGGAGCAAGGCGGCCGACATCGAGCGCGTCTTGCGTGCGCGCCAGGATCAGCCGGGCCGCTTCGGAAGATGCTCATAAGTGTGTCGCCGGTTGATGCGCGCGGACGGTGTGCCCCAGACTTGCTCCGGCTTGCTCAGACGCCCGAAGCACACACCAGCACACCCGTTCCGTTGAGCCGGCCGGATTTCAGATCCTGTAGCGCGCGGTTCGCGTCGCGCAGCGCGTACGGCTGAACCGCCGCACGGATACCGCAGGTTTGCGCTTCGGCCAGCAGGCTCTCGCCGTCGGCGCGCGTGTTGGCCGTAACCGAGCAGACGTTTTTCTCGTAGAACAGGTGCCGGTCGTAGGTCAGCGGCGGCACGTCGCTCATGTGAATGCCGGCCAGCGCCAGCGTACCGCCTTTGTCCAGCGCTGCCAGCGCCCCGGGAACCAGCGTCCCGTTCGGAGCGAAGAGGATCGCGCTGTCGAGCCGCTCCGGCAGCTCGCCAGGGTCGGCGCCGGCCCAGTGCGCCCCCAGCTCCAGCGCCAGCCGCCGGTGCTGGTCCCCGCGCGAGATGACGTAGACCTCCGCGCGGCGCGCCCGCGCGAGTTGCAGCACAACATGTGCTGACGAGCCGAAACCGAACAGGCCGAGGCGCCCTTTCGGCGGCAGCGCCGCGCGCTGCAACGCGCGATACCCGATGATCCCCGCGCACAGCAACGGCGCAGCCTGCATGTCCGACAGCGCCTCCGGCAGCCGATATGCGAAATCTTCGCGAACGACCGCGTACTCCGCGTAACCGCCGTGCTCGTGGTAACCCGTGAAGCGGGCCGCTTCGCAGAGGTTCTCGCGCCGTGCGCGGCAGTGCGCGCAGCGACCGCAGGTTTCCCGCAGCCAGGCCACGCCGACCCGTTCGCCCAGGGCCAGGCGGGTGCAATCCGGCCCCAGCCGATCGATCTCGCCCACGATCTGATGGCCGGGAATAATCGGCCAGCGCGCCGCCGGCAGGTCGCCCTCGATGACATGCAGGTCGGTCCGGCAGATCGCGCAGCAGCGCACTTTCAGGCGGACTTCACCGCGCGCCGGTTGCGGGTCGTCGGTTTCCATCCACACGAGCGGCGCACCTTCGATCGCGGACTGTTGCGCCGCCCGCATGGCCCGCATGGCTCGACCTCCCAACAGCGCCGCCACGGGGACAGCTTACGCCCGCGGCGGATCGGCAGCCAGCGACGCGGCGCGCTCGCCGTCAGCCCCACCGCGCGAGCGAATGCGCTCCGCAGACACGACCATTGACAGCACGATGCTCGCGCCGAGCAACGCAGCTCCGACCCAGTACGGCGCCCGCAACCCAACCGCGTCGGAGAGCACGCCGCCACCGACCGACCCGGTCAGAAACCCGGCCGAAAGCAGAATCTCGTGAATGGCCATCAGCCGCGCCCGATCGCTCCCGCCGGAAACGCCGTAGTACAGGTGCGATGCATACAGGAAACTCACGCCCAGGCCGGCCAGGGCGCAGACCAGGTAGAGCCCGGCCTCGCTTCGGGTGCTCGCGACCACCAGCAGCACTCCGCCCAGCAGAGCCTGCATCGCCCAGAGCCACGGGCGGCGGAAATGCCAGGCGTGCGTAGCGCCGAGCAGCGCGAATCCGACCGCTTGGGTTGCACTGAGCGTCGTACTGATGGGAGCATAGCGCGCGGCGTCCAACCCGAGCGATTGCGCGACGCCCGGCAGTTGGTACCGCAGCAGCCCGATTACCAGATAGCCGGCGAACAGCCCGATGCGAGCGAGTCGCCGAAAGCGGATCATCTGCGCGCCCGCGTCGGATGCGGGCTGCTCCGTCCGCGGCAGCACCGCGGTTGGCGCCGTCGCACGGTGGGGTGCAATCGCCGAGAGTAGTATGCAGGCACATGCGAGGTGACAGCCGGCCGCCGCCAGGAATGCCGCCGGCGGCCAGAGCGAGTAGAGCAGCCCCCCCATCAGCGGCCCGACGATCAACCCGCTCGACCACGCCGCATTGAACCAGCCCAGCCGCCGATTCAGCGCCGCCCCTTCCAGCCCGCGCGAAATCCACCCCATTAGTGGCGGCCACATCCAGACGGTGCAAACTCCATAGAGCGCGACCACGCCGAACAGTTGCGCAGCGCTGCCGGAAAAACCCATGAGTGCCGCGCAGGCCAGCAGGGCGAAGGATGAAATGACCGTCAGCGTGCGAGGCGAGAAGCGGTCCATCGAATGCCCCGCCAGCAGCGTGGCGCCCGCGTAACAGACGGTGTACACGCCCCCCAGCCAACCGACCTGCCCCGGCGTACACGACAGGGCGCGCGCGAAATACGGCAGTGCCACGAACATCTCGCCGAACGCGGCGCTGCCGACGAAGGACGTGACCAGCAGCGCGATCGGCGACCAGCGGTCGCGAAGTGATGTGGTTTGCGTTTCACCCATGCTGGCCTGCGTGCGCCGGTTAGCTGATGCGGTGGGTCGCGCCTCGCCCAGGCCACTCTACTCGCTTAACGCTCTGGAGCACAGCCGCCCGCGGCCGTGTCTCGTTCAGGCGTCCCGACGCAAGAGCGGCCGCAATACCACTCACCAGGGCCGCCGCCGGCTGTCGGCCTGAAGAGCGCGAACCTTAGTCCCGACCCGCTGCGCATTTCGGCCAGGCCAGCGCCATACCATTCATCCAGCCGTGTTCAGAACAGTCGCCGCGAATCGAGCAGGATGCAGATGGGGCCGTCGTTCACCGAGGCGACCGTCATGTATTCGCCGAAGCGACCGGTTTCGACGGTCAGCCCCCGGCCACGCAGGGCCCTGAGCAATTGCTCGATGAGCGGACGGGCGGTTTCGCCGCTCGCCGACGAGTCGAATGACGGCCGGCGACCCTTGCGCGCGTTGGCGTGAACGGTGAACGCACTGACCAGCAGCACGGATCCGCCGGTGTCGCTGACGGACTGGTTCATCTTGTCCGCCGCATCGGGAAAAACCCGCAGGCCGGCGACCTTGTCGGCGATGTAGGCTACATCGGGGTCGGCGTCGTCGGGGGCCGCGGCGGCGTAGACCAGCAGCCCGGCGCCGATCCGGCCGACGACGGTGCCGTTCACCTCGACCGACGCCGACAGCACTCGCTGAACGACCGCGCGCACCGGTTTACAGCGATTTCTCGCCGGCCTCGCTCTCCAGCCGGATCGTCTTGCGGGTCAAGTCGTGAAAGGCCGTGATGTAGCGGATCGTCCGCGAACGTGAGCGCATTACGATCGAATGCGTCTTGGCGTAGCGCCCGTCAACGCGCACGCCGCGCAGCATGGCGTTGTCGGTGATCCCGGTCGCGACGAAGACGATGCCGTCGCCCTTGGCCAGTTCTTCCGAGTTGTAGACGCGCCGAATCTCCTCGGGGCCGTACCCGGCGTCGACCAGCCGCTTGCGCTCCTCGTCGTCGCGCGGCCAGATGCGGCAGAGAATCTCGCCGCCAAGGCACTTGATCGCGGCGGCGGCCAGCACCGCCTCGGGTGAGCCGCCGACGCCCATGTATACGTCGACCCCGCTGTCCGGCATCGACGGTGCGATCGCGCCGGCCACGTCGCCGTCGCCGATCAGACGGATCGATGCGCCGCGCTGTCGCACTTCCTGGATGAGCTTTTCATGCCGCGGGCGGTCCAGAATGCAAACGACCAGGTCGCGGACGCGCTTGCCTTGCTTGAGCGCGATCAGCTCGAGGTTCTGCTCGACGGGCACATCAAAGCGGATCGTACCGGTGCCCTCCTTGATCCTGGGGCCGACCGCGATCTTCTCCATGTAGACGCTGGGAATCTCCTGAAGGGCGCGCTCCTCCGGCGAGCGTGTCTTGGCGGCCGCAATTACCGCCAGCGCGCCGGGCAGCCCCTTGGACGTCAGCGTCGTCCCGTCGATCGGGTCGATGGCGATGCTCGTGTGCGGCGAGCCTTCCTTCCACGTGCCCAGGCGCTCGCCGACGAAGATGCCGGGGGCTTCGTCCTTGATGCCTTCGCCGATCGTGCACATGCCGCACATGTCGACGATGTTCAGCATGCCGCGGATGGCGTCGGTGGCGGCGGCGTCGGCGGAGATCTTGTCGCCCTTGCCGATCCACTTAAAGACGTTCAGCGCCGCGGCCTCGGAAGCGCGCACCAGATCGAGCCCGATCTGCTTTTCATCTTCCGACTCCGGGATGTGAAACTGGCTGGTCTCAAACGGCATGACTCGCTCTCCAATGACCTTCCGAACGGCGCGCGATGAAGTCGTAAGCCTAGCTCGCCGGCGCGCCGGCCACAAGCCGCCGGGGCCTCATCTCGATACACTCTGCGCGATGCCGCCTGGCCGACAGTCTCTGGTGCCCGCCGAGATTCACTGGACAGCGCTTGCGCCGCGCGCTGCCGACCGGGCGCGTGCGCTGGACGAACTGGCGGACATCCTGGGTTCGAGTCAGCGCCTCACAGGCCTGCTGCGCGACGCCCGCGAGTGCGGCGAGGCGATCCTGCTGTGTGTTAATGACGGCGACCGCGCGACTCCTACGCGTGAAGTGCTGCAAGCGCTTTCCAGATTGCCGGCCGCGGCCCACGCGGGCGCCAGGTTTGCGGCGCTGGTTGCGACGGGCACGCACCGGTTTTCGGCGGCGGAGCGCGCCGTGTTCGAGCGCGACACATTCGACAACTGCGGCCTGCCGATCGAGCAGGTGAGCTGGCACGACGCCGACGCCAGGGCCGAGCACGTTTCCATCGGCGGGCTGCGGTTCGACCTGCGGCTGGCGCAGCATCGATTTCTTCTGCCCATCGGCAGCATTGAGCCGCACTACTTCGCCGGTGCGACCGGGGCGCACAAGACCGTGACCATCGGCGTCTTGTCGCGGGCCGATATCGAGCAGAACCACCGCGGTGCGCTGGACCCGGCCTCCGACGTGCTGGCGCTGCATGGGAATCCCGTATTCGACGGCGTCGCGGCCGCGCTGCACACCCTGATGCGCAGTGGCAGGCGAATCGCGGCGGTCAACCTGGTCGTCGTAGACGGCGCCTGGATCGATGCCAGCGCCGGCGAACCGCTCGAATCACTGCATGCGCTCCTGCCGCTCGCCCGGTCGGTTTATTCGCACACCGTCGCGCAGCCCGCGGATGTGCTGCACCTGCGCGTCCCGGCTCCGTTGGGCCGCAGCCTCTATCAGGCCGATAAGGCCCTCAAGAACAACCACCGCGCGGTACGCGACCGTGGCTGGATCGTGCTGGAGGCGGAGTGCTCGCTCGGCGTCGGACCCGCCGCGTTTCTGACGCTGCTGCGGGATGCGCCGGACTATGCCGGCGCCGTCGCGACCGTCGCGCAGCGCGGGTACCGCCTGGGCGACCACAAGGCGGTCAAGCTGCGGCACCTGACCGACTCGTGCCAGCGCGGTGTACGCGTGCTGCTGGCCTCCCGCAACGTTTCCGCCGCCGACGCGGCACTGTGCGGCCTTCAACGCTTCGATTCCGTGGACGCGGCGCTGCGTGCGATTCCGGCCGCGGCTTCGGAGGAACCTCTCAACGGGCTGCGGGTCGAGGACGCCGGCAACGTCTGTGTGCAACCGGGCGGCGCGGGCGGCGGCTGAGCCGGGTTCGCCGCCCAGGCCGACACAAAGTTCGCTTGACGCTCGCTTCCGACGGACGTATGAGTAGCGCATCTCAGTTCTTGCGCAGTGAATTTCCAGGTACTCGGCGGCGGGGATTCATGATCCTCTGCGACGCTCAGCGGTGCGGGTCTGCGGACGAGGCGCCCCTGCCAATCGTGCGAATCGCCGCGGCTCGGCGGGCGGGCCTGATCCGCCCGTGGGCTGTCATCCTGCTGGCGACCTGCGCGTCAGCGGCCAGAGCGAACGACTGCCCAAGCAGCGCGCGAGCCGCCGATGCGCGCTCCACCGCACCGGCCGCGCTGCTGGGCATCGTTGGCGTGCTGGGGCTGCTGGCGGGGCGTTGCGCAGCGATGGAAGCGGCACCGCGTCTGACCGGCGGAAACTCGCCATTCCCACCCAACGAGGAGGCGCTGGCGCAGCGCGTCGCCCGGGCGGTCATTTCGCAGGGCCCGCTGGTTGTCTACGTGCTCGACCGGCTCGAACGCCGGTTGCTGTTCATCAACGAGCGCGTGACGGATCGGCTGGGCTACTCGCCGGACGCGCTGCTGGCGCTGGGGCCGCGGGTACTGCATCGGCTGCTGCATCCCGGCGACCTGCGGCATCTTGAACATCTCCTGGATCGCTGGGAGAAGGTGCGCGACGAGGAAGTGATCGAGACGCAATACCGGCTGCGCGCCGCGGACGGCTCGTGGCGCTGGTCGCACTGCTGGGACCGCGTGTTTTCGCGCGACCCCGACGGCCGGGTGCGCTGCATCCTGGGCGTGGCCGAGGACATCACCGCGCGGAAGTCGTCGCAGGAGGAGCACGAGCGGCTCAAGCAGCAGATGCTGCTTTCGCAGGAACTCGTGTCGGTCGGGCTGCTGGCCGGTCGCGTGGCCCACGACATCAACAACATCCTCTTCGCCATCGCCGCCAACGTCGAGCTGCTGCGCGGTCCGCTGACCGCCGAGCTGCCCGAAGACGACCCGATCCTGATCCGGCTGCGGCAGGTGGACCGCTGGTCGCAGGAGGCCGGCGCGCTGACCCGCCAGCTTTTCGACTTTCTCAGCGGGCGCAGTGCGCGGCCGCAACTGATCGACCCGCGCCAATTGCTCGACGAGCTTCACCCCATGCTCAAGCGGCTCGTCGGCGACCGCGTTCGACTGCACATCGTCAAAGCCGCCGGCGTCCAGCGCATCCGGGTGGATCCGCGGCAGTTCACGCAGCTCATTATGAACCTAACGGTCAATGCGCGCGACGCCATGCCCGACGGCGGCGTGCTGACCATTGCGACGCGCTCGATCGAGCTGGGCCCGGCGGAACTTTCAAGCGACACCGGCGCCCGGCCCGGGGCGTTCGTGGCGGTCAGCATCCGCGACACGGGCGTCGGCATGGACCCGGACACCGTGCAGCGCATCTTCGAACCCTTCTTCACCACCAAGCACGTCGGTCAGGGCACCGGGCTCGGGCTGGCCACCGTCCGTGCCGTTGTCGAACAGGCCCACGGGCACCTGCATGTCCAAAGCCAGCCGCAGCTCGGCACTACCGTGACGGTCTGTTTCCCGGCGGCCAGGCCCGAATCCGACCCGCACGTGACGACCCTGCGATCGCCACGCGACAGCGGGGTAAGCCGCAAGACCATCCTCGTGTGCGAAGACGACCCGGCGGTCCGCGATTCGACCAGCGCGTTTCTCAACGGGGCCGGCTATCGCGTGCTGGTGGCCGAGCACGCCAGCCAGGCGCTGGAGCTTGCCAGTCGGCACGGCCCGATCGATCTGCTGCTGACCGACGTGGTCATGCCGGACATGAACGGCCGCTTTCTGGCCCAGCGCCTGGTCGCCGAACGACCGACGATGGAGGTGCTGTACGTGTCGGGCTACGCGGCGGAGCTGGTCGCTCAGCAGGTCGGGCCGATCGACCCGCTGCGTTTTCTACAGAAGCCGCTGGAGCCGCACGAACTGCTGAACCGCGTCCAGCAGGTGCTATCCAGTGCCGGGGGCGAGCCGCGCGCCTGAGTCGTTGGCCCTTGGCGCCGGGTCGGCGGCACAATCGAGGGACGGTCGGACCGCCGTGGCCGATGTATTCGCCAATCCGTTGTCGCCCTGCGAGCGGCGACGCTACGGAGCGACGCGGTAACTCGTACGGCCGCCATCCGCCGTCGCCGAGTCGTGACCGTCGGTATAGGATGTGCGCCGTTACGTCGGGCGGTTAGCTCAGTTGGCTAGAGCACGTCCCTTACAAGGACGGGGTCACTGGTTCGAGTCCAGTACCGCCCATGCGCCCCGGCCGGCGAACGGTTTCACTCGCGAGCAAGCGCGCTGCGGCAGCCCCTTACTCCCCTTCGGGCCGCTTCAGCCGCGCGAGCATATCGCGAATATCCAGCACACCGCGGATCGCCACGTAGACCGTGATCGTCGAGTACCACACGAGGGCCGCGGCGACCAGCACCAGCCAGATGGACTTCAGCACGTTCATGCTCGCGCTCCGGTCGGCGTCGACGACGATGCGGGTTTCAGCAGCGAGCCGATGAGCATCGCCAGGCCGGCCAGCACGTAGGCCGAGATGCCCGAATAGTACGGCCCGATCCGCTCGGCCAGCCCCGCGGTCGCGGGCAGCTTCTGCATCACCAGGAACGCGATCGGCATGACCGCGCCGACGACGATCGCCGCCCCCGCGCCCCAGCTATTGGCGCGCTTCCAATAGCAGCAGGCGATCAGCAGCACCGACATGCTGGCGAGGTAAATCGAGCCCGTCAGCGTGCAGTAGGTCCACAGATCGCCCTCCAGCTTGTACCACAGCCCGAAGATCAGCAGGTAGATCCCGATCATCGCCACGATGAAGCGGTTCCACAGCAAGCCGCGCTGCTCCGAGTGCGGGCGCTTGCGGCGAAACGGCGCCAGGATGTCGTTGTAGATCACGCTGGCCCAGGTGAGCATGTACGACGAGTCGGTCGACATGTCCGCGGCGAGCATCGCGGCGATGAGCAGTCCCAGCAACCCGACGGGAACGAAGTTCGCCAGAAACTTCGGCATCTCATGCAGCGACAGATCGCCGAGCTTCTGCTTGATGTCCTGGGGTAATTCCGTGCGCTCTTCCTTCGTTAGTTCCGAGAGAGCGTTCGGCACATGGCTGGCTTCGATCTTGGCTTGCAGCTCTGGAGCAATCCGCGCGCGTTCATCTCCGGTCAGCCGCTCCAACGGTTGCCAGCCGAGCATCGCCAGGGCTGCGATGCCCCACAATCCAGGAACGAGGAACCGACAGAAGAAGAAAAAGGCCGTCCCGGTAAAGACGCGCCGGCCCGTCCGGGAGTCCTTGGCAGCAAGCAGTCGGGCCGTAACGGCCTGCCAGGTGAGCGTCGCCGCCGTTTGAATGAAAATCTGGAAGATCACGAAGCTCCAGCCAAGCTCGGCGTTGGCGAACGGGTTGAAGCCGCCCTCGCCGTAGTGCTCCTCGACGGTGGTGGCCAGCTTGCCCCAACCGACCTGGTAGAGCACCAGAAACGTGACGGCGAGCATGCCCGCGCTCATGACGACGAATTGCAGGAAATCGGTGATCAGCACCGAGAGCATGCCGCCGAGGATGGTGTAAACGGCGACCGCGACCAGCAGCCCGGTCATGGTGAGTTCGAGGTAGTCGGGATTGAGGCCGGCGACAACGACGAGAAAATCACCGCCAACGCGCAGGAAGATGCCCATGTTCAGCAGACCGCCCAGCGCAATCACCACGCCGGCCAGCCAGCGGATGCGCGACCCGAAGCGCTGCTCGAACAGCTCGGGGATCGTGATGACGCCGGAATCGCGCAACGGCTTGACGCAGAAGCCGGTCATCCCGATCACGAACATCGCGACGGCCTGAATCAGGCCGGGCGTCGCGCCCGCGAAGCCGTACTTGTACCCGTTCTGCGCGGTGTACATGCAGGTGATGATGCCGAATTCGGTCGCCGCGAGCGAAGCGATGCCAAGGTAGACGTTCATCTCGCGGCCGGCGACGAGAAAGTGCTCGACCTTCGAGACGTACTTGCGTACCAGGATGCCGGCGAGCATCGTGGCCAGCAGGTAGAGACCGACGATGCTGCCGTCGATCGGGAGGTAGAAATTCGTCACGCATCTCTCCGGGTGCTGCCGGCCATTCCAACCGCGCTGCCGAGCGGTCGGTTTTCACGCGCGATTCGCCCATCGCTACTCACGATTTCCTGGCGACTTCACCGCACTTCGATCCGCGCCCTGGCTCTGTGCGTCCGGTTGCCAGCGCACGAATGCCTCGATCGCCTGATACTCCGGCAGTCCCAGCTCGTCGTAGATCCGCGCCGTGTTGGCGTTGCGGTCCTCGGCCCGCTTCCAGAATTCGCGCGTGTCCCAGGGACCGGGGAACAGCGCCTTGTCCTTCTGCGATTCGTGAAAGAAGATCGCCATGCGCTTCCGCTCGACCTCGTCGGGGCTGAGCGGAACGGCCATCTCGATTTCGTGCGGTTCCCATTCCTGCCACGCGCCGCGGTATAGCCAGACCTCGCACGAACAGGACCACTCGGCCTCGGCACGACCCGCGCCGGCCTCCCGGCGCAACTGCCGCATGGCCGTCAGAATCGCATCGAGGCACACCCGGTGCGTGCCGTGCGGATCGCTGAGGTCGCCGGCGGCGTAAATCTGCTGCGGCCGCCCCCGCTCCAGCCAGGCCAGGATCTCCTTGACGAATTCATTCTTGGGAGGGATGTGGTCGGTTTCGTAGAGCTTCAGGGCCTTGTGTTCTCTCGGGGTTCCCAGGAGGTCGAACATCGGCTTTATCGATCTCTCGAAGTTGCATAGAGTGTCGTATCTGCCGTTGAGCATCAGGGTCGGGATATTCACCCGGGGCAGGTAATTCGTTTCGTTGACCTCGGGACGGGGACGCGGATTGACGATGTCGAAACCACTCCCCATCATGATGTTGGCCTTGAGCCGCTCCTCAACCGCCGGGATAAAAGCTCCCATCCATGCTCCCCAGCTCATCCCGTAGAAAGCGAGCCTG